>DMTS01000003.1 GCA_003477045.1 Candidatus Delongbacteria bacterium | reverse complement strand
ATAGCCATATTATCCGTAATTTTTTTAGCTCTGACTAGAAGTGCGCCTTTTAAGATGCCGGGAAATCCTATCGAATTATTAACCTGATTCGGAAAATCACCCCGTCCTGTAGCCACGATAAAAGCTCCGGCTTCCTTTGCCGCATAGGGATAGATCTCCGGTATCGGATTCGCGCAGGTGAACACTATCGCTTTATCAGCCATGGATGCGATCCATTCTTTCTTTACAGTATCAGGCCCGGGTGTCGAAAGCGCAATAAGCACATCCGCGCCTTTCATGGCTTCTTCAATAGTTAATATCTGATCTTTGTTGGTGGACTCGCACAATTCCCATTTGCGGTAAAAGCGCTTGTCCGCTTTAATATCTTCTCTTGATCTGCTCAGTGAACCCTGAGAGTCAAAGATCACGATCTTATCCGGATCGCCTCCGTCCGTGATTATCAGACGGGCGATAGTCGTGTTCGAGGCTCCGGCGCCTAAAAGAACGATCCTCGCGTCGCCTATCTTTTTACCGGCGAGCTTAAGCGCGTTGATCAGACCGGCCAGCGTAACGCTCGCCGTCCCCTGCGCGTCGTCGTGCCAGACGGGTATATCGCATTCTTCTCGGAGCACATCAAGAACCTTAAAACAGTTCGGCTGAGAAATATCCTCAAGGTTTACGGCTCCGAAAGAATGCTGTACCATTTTCACGAAGTCTATTATCTTGTCCGGATCGTTCTTTCCGCTCTTCCCTCTGCTGTCGATGCAGAGAGGAACAGCGTCCACACCGCCTAAGTATTTCATCAAAAATGCCTTACCTTCCATAACCCCCAGTCCTCCGGGCGGTGTGCAGTCGCCGTCGCCTAAGACTCTTGTCGAGTCTGAAACCACAGCGACGAGGTTCCCGCGGTTGGACAAGTCAAAAGATGTGTCATTGTTATCTCTGATATCGGTTGAAACCCTGGATACACCGGGAGTGTAATAAACATTGAACCAGTTGAACCCGAACACTCCGGCTTTAGGAACCGTCTGTATCTTTCCCTGATAGAATCTGTGCGCGGAAACCGAAAGCTCCTTCAAGAACATTGTTTTAGCTTTAGCTATCTGCTCCTGCGTAAAATCATCGGGAAATGCCTTATCCAGATTCGACAGATCAAGTTTTATCTTTTCCATTCATTCACTCCCTGTATAAAAATATCATTCCCGTAAATATCGTTTGCCACAATGCACGGAAAATTCTCCACCTCAAGCTCTCTAACGGCTTCGTGACCAAGCTCATTGAAGGCAATTACTTTTGAACTTTTGATCGTTTTTGAAATAAGAACCGCAGCTCCGCCAACAGCAACAAGATAAACGGCTTTATTTTTCACCATGGAATCAATAACCGCCTTATCTCTCTGACCCTTTCCTATCGTTGCTTTTAGCCCTTTCTCAAGCAATTGAGGAGTGTAAGGATCCATTCTGTAGCTGGAGGTCGGCCCTGCCGAGCCTATTACTTTTCCATACGGTGTCGGCGCCGGCCCTACATAATAGATCACCTGCCCTCTCAGATTGAATGGTAGCTTTTCCTTTTTAATTATCATGTAACTGAAACGCTTATGAGCCTCGTCGCGCATGGCATAAATAATACCGCTAATAAATATCCTGTCGCCTGTGTTTAGCTCATTTACATCTTTTAATCTGAGTGGAGTAGTTAAATAATGCGTTTTAATTTTTAATTTCCTCTTACATCTTTATAGTTTTATGCCTGTTGGCATGACATTGTATATTAATTGCTACGGGAAGGCAGGCGATGTGGCACGGCTCAACCAGAATATGCACTCCGAGAGCTGTTGTTGTTCCTCCCAGACCCTGCGGTCCGATCCCGAGCCTGTTTATCTCTTCAAGAAGTTCTTTTTCCACCATTGCCCAGTTCGGGTCTCCGTTCGGCTTGCCTGTCTCTCTGAGCAGAGCGATCTTTGAGAGTATAGCGCATCTTTCAAAATTTCCTCCGACACCGACGCCTACGATTATTGGCGGACAGGGTTTCCCGCCTGCATCCTTTACTTTTTCGATGACAAAGTTTTTGATCTCTTTAAGGCCGTCGTTAGCTCTCAGCATTCTGACTTCGCTCATATTCTCGGCACCGCTGCCTTTGGGCATCATTGTGATTTCGAGCTCTTTACCCGATACTATTCTGGTATGGATGATCGCAGGCGTATTGTCCTTTGTGTTAAGCCTTTTAAATACCGGATCTTTGATAATGGATTTTCTCAGACATCCATCTTCATATCCAAGCCTGACCCCTTCGTTTATTGCGTTATAAAAACTCCCGCCTGTAATGTGAACATCCTGCCCGATCCTGACGAAAAAAACCGCTACACCTGTGTCCTGACATACTGCCATTCTCTCTTTTTCTGCCAGATCGTAATTCTCCAGGATCACAGACAGTATCTCTTTCCCCGTTTCAGATCTCTCGGTCTCGGAAAAATATCTTATCCTTTCCTTCAGATCGTTACCCATGCAGTAATTTGCTTCAAGACACAGGTTTTTTACAGCCTGAGTTATATCCGAGGTTTTTATTTCGCGCATACCGTCTCCGGCATTTTGTTTTTCTTAAGTATGAGATAACTGCCAATTGAAGACAAAACCAACCCGATGAAGAAATTCAATCTTATATCTTCTGAAAGAAACATAACAGAAAAAAGTGTCGCTACTGCCGGTTTGAACAGGAACACGAGTGACGATGCCACAGGCCCGATCCTCTTTATAGCTGTGAGAAAAGTTATATAGCTTATGGCTGTAACGAAAATGCCCAGATAAAAAAGCTTTGTAATTCTGACAGGAGAATCGAAGAGCTCAGCCGTAATATCTACCGAACCTCTCAAAGCAAAAAATATACCTATGCATATCAATCCGAAAGCGAAAGAAATTATATTTACAATTAAGGGGCTGTGCTTTGATACGGCTTTTTTGTTCAGAATAGTGAATCCCGCGAAAGATACTGCTCCGATGAGCGCGTATAACGCTCCCGCTTCCAGTGCGAGGTCATTGAAATTTTTTATAAGTACTATTGATATCCCCGTAATTCCCAATATGAATCCTGAAATTTTCTTTATTGATACAACTTCATGTTTCAGAAGAAGTGAAATAATATACACGAAGATCGGATTTGAAGATATTATAAGCGCGACTACGGCCGGTTCACCGTATTTTATTGCATACTGCAGCATTGTCATCGAGAAAAATATATTTACAAATCCGAGCAAAGCCATCAGCGAATAGTCGCTGCGGCCGAGATCTCTGAGCTGTTTATGAGCTCCGTTAAAGAATGAAAATGTTAAAAGCACTAATCCGCCGATAAAAAAACGGATGAATGTCATTTCGAAAGGGCCAAGGTATTTCATCAGATCTTTTGATACGACCTCGATCGAGCTGAAAAATACTAAAGTTATTAAAAAATAAAGCAAATTAACCTCTGATTAATTCAGTCCTAAAAGTAATACTAAAAAAATTATATTACAATTTCTTTTATTGAAAAAGAATTGTTTTTTTGACAACTTTATTAAATATTTAATGTCTAACTGCCAAAAGGAGGTTCAAATGAGATTAACAAAATCAAAAAAGAATTCAATGATGTTCGGAATCTGCGGCGGTATAGCGGAATGGATCGGATGGGATCCTACGGTCGTCAGAATTGCCTATGTCTGCGCTACTATTTTCTCTGCTGCTTTTCCGGGGATACTGATGTATATTCTTTTAATATTTATCATGCCTGACGCGGAAGAATAGAGTCAATATTCCCTGCGCTTTAAAAAAAAATAGAACAGTTTTTTTATCATTAGTTTAAATAAATTAATATCTTGACTAAAAACTACAAAAAAATTACTTTTGATAGCTTTTCTATCATTGAAATAAATTAATTGATAAGGGGAAAATCATGCCTATTACAAAACTTGACCAGATGCTTGACGCATTAAAAGCCAAACCGAAAAAAAGAATGGTAGCAGCCTACGCGAACGA
>DMTS01000153.1 GCA_003477045.1 Candidatus Delongbacteria bacterium | reverse complement strand
GAAAATACCGGAGGATTGATCGGGTATTCTGATAGCCCAAGTATGGTATTCAGCTATTGGGACTTTGATGCGACAGGACAATCAGTTTCAGCAGGCGGAGAAGGCAGGACTACAGAAGAAATGACTTATGCTTTTTCCGACAACACCTACAAATATTGGGATTTTACAAATATCTAGACAGAGGATTTTCAGAATATAAACAACGGTTATCCCTTCCTACAAAATCAGCTTTCAAAATTATTACCTTCGGCACCAAACAATCTGACTGCATCAAGTCAAAATGGAGAATTTTCTGTTGAATTAACTTGGAATAATCCTGATACTTTGCTAAATGGCGACCCGATTACTGAACTATCAGCAATTTATGTTTATCGGAATTTTGATCTTATTTACACAATAAATAATCCTATAGCAGGTAATCCTGAAAGCTATACAGACATTGTCTCTGCAACAGGAAATTATACTTATAAAGTTGTTGGAGTAAATTCACAGGGATACGGAATTAATGCAAGGATAGATCTGCCTGCAGGCGAGTTGTTCGCAGACGGTGCAGGTACAGAAACTGATCCGTATCTTGTAAGCACAGCAGACCAGTTAAACAATGTCAGGTATTTTACAGACAGAGACAGCGTTTATTTCAAACAGACAGATACTATTGAACTTGGTGTTGCACCATGGAATGAAGGAAAAGGATGGATCCCGATTGGGCATGATGAAAGCGAATTCATGGGAAGTTTTATAGGAAATACTATAGATTGTACTATAGACAATCTTGCAATAAACGACTCTACAAGATATTATGCAAGTCTTTTCGGTGCAGTACATAATGCGGAAATAGATGATGTCCATCTCAAGGGAGTAAATATACTTGGAATTGCATCATGCGGTGCGTTAGCAGGAGTAAGTATAAGATCTAAAATAACAGCTTGTTCTACAGAAGGCACTGTAGTTGGAGTTGAAAGTGAGATTGGAGGTCTGATTGGAGCTTCTATAGATGACTCAATTACTGTATGTTATTCGAACATAGATGTAACAGGTAACAATGGTATAGGAGGATTAATAGGTTTAACTGTTGAGAACACTGTCGTTAAAAACTGTTATGCCTGTGGAGATGTTGAGGGGTATGAAAATGTCGGAGGTTTGATAGGTGTAAACTTCACTTCTGTTCCAACAGAAAACTGCTACTCAACTGGATTTGTCTCAGGAAGCAATTATATAGGTGGGTTATTAAGTCAATCAGATTATTACCCAATTCACTGTTATTGGGATATTGAAACAAGCGGGGAGTCCTTATCCCCATTTGGAGAAGGAAGAAAAACTGCAGACATGACTTTTCCTTATTCAGACAGCACTTATGTAGGCTGGGATTTTGAGAATGTCTGGATTCAAGGTTGGCCGACAAAGTATGACAACTATCCGTTACTTAGATGGCAGACATTTACATCGATAGAGAATGATTACTCAACCCCCGATAAATTTACTCTCTCTCAGAATTACCCTAACCCGTTCAATCCTGTCACGAAGATATCTTATTCGATTCCGCAGGGATTCAGCGGAGATGTGAAACTTTCGATATATAATGCGAACGGGCAGCTTGTAAAAGAGCTTGTGAATGAAAAGAAAAGTTTCGGTATTTATTCGGTTGAATTCAATTCGGAAGGATTAAACAGCGGAATGTATTTTTACAGGTTAAAGACTGCGAATTCGGATATATCTAAAAAAATGATTTTGCTGAAGTGATTATTCTATTTTTTATTCCAGATTGAATACTTTCGTCTCGGCTGTGGCATAGACTTCGCCGTCGATCAGAAGATCGGCGTGAACAAAAATGAGTTTTCTTTTTATCTCGATCACCTTCGACTGAAGAGTGATCTCTTTACCGGTAGGAACGGATTTCTTGAATTTGACATTCATTTCCGCGGTTACACCTTTCAGAGTTATTTTTCTGCATGCGTAAATACTCACTTCATCGAGAAGTGTTGAGATGATTCCGCCGTGAACTATGCCTTTCCAGCCCTGAAATCTTGAAGGGATGACCAGCTTTGTTGTTGCGGTGTTATCGTCATTTACGGTGAAGTCCGCATGAATACCGGATTCGTTCTTGTCGCCACAGACGAAACAAAAATCATCGTCTTCTACTTTCAATTTAAACCTCTGTTGAGATATCTATAAATTATCACGATTTTTCTTCTTCGCTTTCTCTTTTGTGAAAAGGTCAGCCGTATATTTTTCATATAGCTCGAATAGAAATTCCATACGATTGGCTTCGCTCACGAACGGCTGTGATCGGTAGGCAAGGTCAACTGCTCTGTCGAGATCATTGTGCGCTTTTACAAGTTCAGGAGGCATATATAAAGGATCATAAAGCTCAGCCAGTGAACTGTCTGGGAATAAAGCTCTTGTATCAATGACCTTTTGTGCGGCTTTTTCGATATTTATTTCCTGTACTTTCGTAGCATTCTCAGGCCATGGAAAATTGTTATAAACAATTTCATTTGAATATCTATACCGACTTTCTAGCTTACCACAGACATAATGCACCCAAGTCATATGTAAAGCTGACATTAGAATTCCAAAATGAACTAAATTTGCCCCCTCAATGAACAAACAACTATCGCTAACAATATATTTAGCATCAAAAAATCCCAAAGGTATATATTTTCTATTCTCAGAAGAATGACGAGGAATTAGTATAAAATTGCTTTTTGGCTGACGATTCTCCCCAAATAATGTTGGGTATTCAGCAAGTTTTCTGGTTGCAGCTCTTATACTTTTAATTCTGTAATCTTTAACTGATTGAATCCTTTTTGAAATTTCATAAAGAGATTTCAATTCTGATGGCTTTGCACCTTCAAGCCATAAACACCACCGATTCATGTTATGTAAAAACTCTTTTGCGCTTAACAATGGTCTTATAAATTTTTCAGAATATGGTTCAGACATAAAAAGGCTGGATTTTTCTTCATCTTTTAAAATATAGAACCCTCCATCATTAGGCATACTTCCAAATGATATTTCAGGTACTTCACAAATAGGATTTCTTCTTTTACTAATTATTATATCTTTTGCGTCAACAAGATAAGGATTTATATTTTTAACCCTGATTTCGTGAGCTTCACCTTTTATGTCTTCATATTCGAAGATTTTTTTATCAGAAGTATCATTATTACCAAAACCAATTATAATTACATGAACTGCTGCTTTTCCTTTTGCTTCATTGCTCCATTTGAATGTTCTGTGCGCAAAATGAATTTTGATATTAAATTTATTGAATAATAAACTCCACAAGATTCCAACCTGTTCACCCTGCGAAATAGAGTTCGTGGATACAAATGCAACTCTTATATTTGAATTTTGGATATATTGTGCAGCTTTGAAATACCAGCATGTTACATAATCGAGAACTCCGGCTCCTTTTACTCCTGCCCAAATCAATTCCATATCTGATTTTTGTTCCGGATTTTGCTCTTTTTTCCCCACAAACGGCGGATTTCCTAAAATATAATCGAATCTGACCTGAGATTGTTCTTCAGGCTTTTTGCCTTTGTGGATATTTATTGTTTCAGCTTGAACATTCACAGTTCCGTACTTCACCGGCTGCGGTTCGCTGACCATGTAAATATTAGCGTGTTTCGCTACTATATCAACTGTATTTACCGGATTGAGTAAACTCTGCCAGTCAATTCTTAAAGCGTTCCCGTTTAAGATCATAGCTGATTTCTTCAAAGGTAACCGGATGAAATACTGCCCAAATTCGTTACTTATCTGCATATTCATCTGGTGATCTATCAGCCACATTGCGACTTCAGCTATCCTTGCGGGAAATTCTTCGATTTCGATACCGTAGAACTGGTCAACATCGAGCCAGATTATGTCTCTGACATCGAGAACCTGTTCGGTTTTGTATAGATTCCTTAGTATCTCTAGTTCTAACAAGCGTAACTCACGGTATGTTATTACAAGGAAGTTCCCGCATCCGCAGGCAGGATCAAGAAATTTTAATGTACTCAGTTTTTTATGAAATTCTGCCAGTTTGTTTTTGCTGTTCTTAACAGCTTCAAATTCAGCCCAGAGATCGTCAAGAAAAAGAGGCTTGATGAGTTTTAAAATATTCGTTTCGCTTGTATAATGCGCCCCGATGTTCCTGCGTTCAGTTGGATTCATTACGCTCTGAAACATTGATCCGAAGATCGCCGGGGAGATCTTACTCCATTCGATATGGCTGCAGTCAAGCAATGCCTGTCTCATTTTTGTGTCAAAGCTTGCCGTAGGTAAATTTTCTTCAAATAATTTTCCGTTTACATAAGGGAATTCAGCAAGCTGTTCGTCTAAATTCTTAAACCGTTTGTTATCAGATGTGTTTAGTACTTGAAATAATTCATGTAATTTTGCAGCCAGATCGCTGCCATCTATGTTAGTGCGCTGTTCAATATATTCCTGAAACTGCCGTTTATTAAAAATAGTGGTGTCTTCAGAAAAAAGACAAAAGAGAATTCTCACCAGATAAACTTCCAAAGAGTGACCGGTGTAACCGATCTCTTTTAAACGGTCATGAAGTTTTCCCATCAGTTCAGCAGCTTTTATGTTTGCTGGATCCTGTTCCTTGTATATCTTTTTCTGA
>DMTS01000142.1 GCA_003477045.1 Candidatus Delongbacteria bacterium | reverse complement strand
AAAGCTATACCTCTTTTGAGGAACCTGAACAATCTTGACTGGTCCATCAGCAAATTCGACAAGGTTAACCAGGATAAAAGATGGTATGAATTCAAAATCTCGATCATGGAACAAAGCGTCTGGTTCGTAATGATGCTTTGCCCGCAGGTTGTGATCTATCTGATCCTGTATAACAGCATCGACTGGATAAAAGCGGGAACCATCTCCATCGGTACCGTGTGGATGTTCATTCAGTATATACATCTTGCCGTACAGCCTCTTGTTATGATCTCCGAGCAGATAAGGGAACTTCAGCGAGCTTTCGGAGCAGGAGACAAGATCTTCGAAATACTTGATACGGAACCTGAAGTTAAAGAAACCGACAGGCCGGTTAAAGTTGACGGGTTCATGCACAGGATCGAGTTTAAGAATGTTTCTTTCCATTATGAAAGCGAAAAGCCTGTTCTAAAAAACATAAGTTTCACCATTGAAAAAGGTTCTTCGGTGGCGATAGTCGGCGCTACAGGATCCGGAAAAACCACGATCATCTCGCTTCTGACAAGATTCTATGATCCGGTCGAAGGAAGCATTACGATCGACGGAGTTGATCTGCGGGATATGGATATGAAGGAATTAAGGTCAATGATGAGCCTTGTGCTTCAGGATATTTTTCTGTTCCCGGGTGATATCATGGATAACTTAAGGGTATTGAGAAAAGATATTCCGGAAGAAAAAGTAATTGAAGCGTCAAAAAAAATGGGTATCTACAATTATCTTTCCGATTTCCCTCAGGGATTTAAAACCGTACTCTCGGAAGACGGTGGTAATCTTTCTTTCGGTGAAAGACAGCTTCTGTCATTTTCAAGAGCGCTTACATTTGAGCCTGAAATACTGATAATGGATGAAGCCACAAGCTCGATAGACCCTTATACTGAAGCTGAGATACAGAGAAGCATGGAAAAACTTTTAAAGGGAAGGACTTCTATCATAATCGCTCACAGGCTGTCAACAATCGAAGAAGCGGATAAGATAATCGTGCTCGATCGGGGTGAACTTGTGGAGCAGGGCAGTCACGACGAACTAATAAACTTAAAAGGTCTGTATGCGAACCTTTACTGGACGCAGACAGGAATAGCTAAAAGAGATTAAACGGAAGCGAAATGTTAGAGTATTTTAAATGGTTCTGGCAGTTCTGGAAACAGACAAAATTGAAACTGTTCTTCGTTCTTATGGTAAGCGCTGTTTCGATATTTGCCAAAACTGCATTCCCGATATTTCTTAAATACATAGTTGATATGTTCGGCACCGAATATGATAAAGTTGAAGCTCATCATCTTGTTCTTCTTTACCTTTTTGCGGCATTCTTCCATGAATTCATCTCCGTGTTTCTTCCGAATTTCAGGGCATTTATGAACTTAAAGTTCACAGTGATGGTCAGAAATAAATATTTTACTAATTTCACAAAGAAAAACCTCCACTTTTTTAAGAAATTCAGGACCGGCGACCTTCTAACAAGGCTGACTGACGATATAGACGGCGCCTGGGACAGAATATCGTGGTATTCCTGCTCCGGTGTTATGCGGCCGATCGAAGCTATCCTGATACTTGCTTTTACACTGAGCGTAATGTTCTATTATTCCGTGCCGCTGACATTCTATACCTTTATACCTCTGCCGTTTTTAGTGATGATATTATCTAAAACCGAGCACAAGATGGTAAAATTCACGATGCAGAAGCAGAAAGCGATCTCGGACTGCAACAATGCGCTCGAATCCTGTTTTTCAGGCATTAGGGTGATCAAAACTACCCTGAGCGAGGAAGATCAGATTGCCAAATTCGATGAAATACTGGCGGTAAGGGTAAAAAAAGAAAAGAGATTTTTAAAAATTAATCTCGTGATCCAGTTTTTCTCAATGCTTGTTAACAATGCGGGAATTATAATCGTTATCTTTGTCGGCAGCTTCTATGTCGTTAAAGGCAATATAACCCTGGGAACGCTTTTGCTGTTCATAATATATCTGCAGAGGATGGTTGAGCCGATATGGACAATAAGCTGGTTTTACGCATCGTCAAAACAGGTCTTCCGTTATGTGGACAGGCTTGAAGAAACTGACATTCCCGAATTCGATTATCCTGAAAATACAGGTGATAAGAAAACGGTTTCGGATTTCGAGAATTTACGGATCGAAAATTTATCATTCCGATTTGACGACTCTGAAAAAGATATTTTAAGCAATATATCATTTGAGCTTAAAAAAGGTGAAAGCCTTGCTATAGTCGGTCCGCTCGGAAGCGGAAAATCAACTCTTCTTGAGCTGATCGCGGGGAACCTGATAAATGTTAAAGGTAACATCTTTATTAACGGAGAACATTTAAACAAGATTTCTCACGCATCTCTTGCTTCGATCATCGGCTACATCAAACAGGAAAATGTTCTATTTTCCGAATCCATCAGGGATAACTTGGAACTCGGCGACAAGTTTACAGAAGCTGAAATAAATAAAAGTCTGGATACTGCAATAATGACTGATGAAATGAAAACATTTCCTAAAGGACTCGATACGGTTCTCGGACAAAAGGGCTTGAGCCTGTCAGGCGGTCAGAAACAGAGAGTTTCTATAGCAAGAACGCTGATCAGAAAACCGAAACTTCTGCTCATGGACGACTGTACTGCCGCAATGGATGCGAATACCGAAAAAACATTCTGGGATAATTTCAGGCGTAATCTGCCTGACACAAGCTGCATCATTGTTACCCACAGGCTTGCAACGGCATCTCACGCAGATAAAGTATTAGTAATAGACGACAATACCGTTAAAGAATTCGACACGGTTGATAACCTCAAAAAGCCGGGCACTCTTTTCATGAAGATCATGACCGGAGATCTAGATCACGATGTCCTCGAAGAAGTCAGCTTAAGAAACAAGGTTTAGAATGATCTTTATTTATATGCGTCTTTGCGGTCGCTGATGTCTAAAATGATTACGAGTATTTTTTCATTTTCGATCATATAAAACAGCCTGTAATTACCTATTCTGTACCTGCAAACTCCTTAAATCTCATAAATATTGTCTTCTATTCTTACGGTTATAATTTTCATAAGTCACCTCCAAATACAAAGATATTCAAAAGTATTCATTTCATCAATATTTTATTCAATATTGCTTTCATCTTAAGTAATGCTTTTGAAATCTGTTTAACTTGGATATTATTCAATTTCGAACGAATCAGCCCATATTTTGAGTGGATTGGACTTATGTGGATAGCCTTCAGTGCTTAACATTCGCCAAGGAACTAAAAGAGCCGTTTCAAATCCGCTTTTCTCAAGCTCAGATTTACTTTGAAGAAAAACCAGATTTTCTTCATCTAACACCTTTATTGTTACCATAGTAAATTCATTTTCGAACTTCACAGAGACGATCCGGCCGCCCAGCGATGTTGTTTTATTAAAATCATATTGGCTTTCCGGCTCAAAATCCTGATCAGGAGATCGCCTCACGGCATCGGGGTCTCCCATAAAAGTTTTGTAATCGATCTTCCATTGACCGAGTTCTTTCAGAAAATTGATCATAACCTCCTGGCGGGATGTTTTTCCGGGCTGTTCTTCATCAGGTGATTTATAAGTGCCTGTAATATAGAGAGAAGCTTTCTCTTTTCCGATATCGGAATGATCAACAGAATAAGACAACGGCAGCATGGCTTTTTCCATCATTTCATAGCCGTCTCTTTCTGACGGATCTTTGATTTCCGATAAAATTTCCGCTTTTGTATCGGCGGCATAGAATTCAAAAGCTTTCTTAAAATCTCCTGCTGATACAGCGGTATTATACTGTTTGAAGATTTCATTAAGATCATCTGATTCCATAATACCTCCCTTTCTCTTTTAAAAAAACAAAGAATATTTTATTCGGATATGTCGGGATGAAGTTCGATCCAGATCGCTTTTTTTAATTTAGCATCCGGTTTTGTATAATTATAAAATACTCTATCGTCTTTTAAGAAAAACAGGTGCGTTCTGTCGCCTGAATACGTTCCTGTGCTGTTTTTTGAATTAATGATCGCATTTATGGCATATCCGAAGATGGTTTTATCGCCGATCTCATAATAAATATATGCTTTTTTTAATTCGGAGAATTCTATCTTCGCGCTCTCATAATTTTTAAACATATTTTTTAGATTGTCGAGAAGAATTTCCTGAGCCTGTTCCTGTGTGAAATTGCGCCCGTAATCAGCATCTCTCATCATCTGTTCGTGCGAAGGATTCGACGCAAAAAAACAACCCGCGACAGACAATGCGGAAAATATTGTTAATATCAGCTTAAAAAACCGGTTGAATCTCATTTGTAAACTCCATTGTTTAACACAATTATTTCTCTGATGTAAAGTAATAAAAATAAGATTGTATGTCAAATGTTTTACTTTATGTTTTCCCTTTCTTTCGCGCTTATAGTCGATAATGATGATGCTATCAGTCCTGTCGGGATCGCTACGAGCGCAAGTCCTATTATGAGAACAAGACTCGTAAAAAGCCTGCCTCCGACAGTTATCGGATACATATCGCCGTAACCGACGGTCGTAAATGTTGTAAGTGCCCACCATAGGGCATGAGGAATAGATGAGAACTTATCCGGCTGTGCAGCATGTTCGAAAGTATATATTCCTACCGCGGAAAAATATAGAAGAATGACAACTATAAAAATAAAGACCAGAAGTTCAGATCTGATCTGAATAAATGCTGCCTCTAGCCTGTGAACAGATGCGTTGACCGATTTGTTTTTAAATATCTTGAAAAGTCTCATTAGTCTGGCGATACGGATGCCCTGAAAGTTTATTATTCCGAGTGTGAACAGCGAAGGAAGTATAGAGATCAGATCGACTATTCCGTAAAAAGAAAATAAATATCTTCTGCGTTTTGGAGCTGACCATATCCTCATGGCATATTCTATAGTAAATATTGAAAGGAAGATATTATCTATGCGGAAAAACAATCCGGAATGTTCTGAAAAGTCCGGCACTGTTTCAATCGTATAAAGCACGATGTAAAATACTACAAGAATCTGAGTCAAAATCGCCAGAATGCCATTTTCAAATGAATAATGCAGTCTTTTTCTCATGCAGTTTATCCTTTTTGAATGCTAAAAAAAACGGGACTTCGCGCCCCGTTTTTTTTATAGATCTATTTTATCTGCTCAGCCAGTTCAAATCCTCTTCTTAGAGCCTGCTCGTTAAGCGGGATAAGATCGTGCCTTCTTGCAGGAAGCGTCTTTTTAAGCCCGTTTATAACGCCTTCGATACTGATGGCATCTGTTTTCTGTATGAAAGCTCCCAGGAGTATCATACCCATCATTAATGGATTTCCGAGCTTGTTTGCTTCGTCGTAAGCCGGAATAGCTACGCATTTTATATCGGTCCTTTTAGGTCCGTGATGAATGTTTGTTGATTCCCAGATAAGTAACCCGCCCGGGTTGACTTTAGGTTCGTATTTATCAAGCGACGGCTGATTCAAAGCAACTACCGTGCTGTATCTTTCCAATATCGGAGAGCTTACAGGCTGATCGCTTACCGAAACTGTACATCCGCATGTACCGCCTCGCATTTCGGGTCCGTATGTCGGCATCCAGCAGGTCTGTTTCCCTTCAAGCATAGCAGTATATGCCAGATTCTTTGCTATTGTAAGAACACCCTGTCCGCCAAATCCTGAAAACATAATTTCCTGTAACATTATTTTATCCCCCCTTCAGTTTTTAGATCTCCGAGCGGATAGAATTTCATCATGTTCTCTTCCCACCATTTATAGGAATCGACAGGAGTCATTTTCCATCCTGACGGGCAGTTTCCGACCAGTTCAACAAAAGAAGTACCTCTTTTATTCAGAGAGTTATCTATAGCCTTTTCAACAGCTTTTTTTAGTTTTCTTACGTTTACCGCATTATTCGCTGCCTGTCTTGTAACATAGCAGGTTCCGTCGAACTCTTTAACGATGTCGGCGACTTTTAAAGGCATCCCGGAAAGTTTGCAGTTCCTTCCGTCCGGTGAAGATGATGTCACCTGTCCGGGAAGTGTTGTCGGAGCCATCTGGCCGCCTGTCATACCGTATATCGCGTTATTGTAGAAGAATATTACAATGTTTTCGCCTCTGTTGCAGGCGTGAAGAGTTTCCGCAAGACCTATTGATGCAAGGTCACCGTCACCCTGAATTGTAAACACCGCATGATCCGGAAGTACTCTTACGATCCCTGTAGCCAAAGCGCAGGCCCTTCCGTGTGCTGCCTCCTGCATATCGCAGTTTATATAATCATAAGCAAATACCGCGCAACCTACCGGCGCTACTCCGATAATTCTGTCCTGAATACCTTTTTCGTCAATTACTTCCTGTATAAGTTTTTCAAGAGTACCGTGAGCGCATCCGGGGCAGTAATGCATGTCTTTCGGTTGAAGGTTCGGTTTTTTCCAGACCACTTCAAATTCCTGACCGTTTTTTGTAATTGTTTCACCCATTATTTTAAGCTCCTGTGGTTAAAGTTAATTACGATTATTTACCGAGCATTTTTCTTGCTTTGGCAATAATTTCATCGGTTGAAAGAACGATCCCGCCTGTTTTTCCGTAATGTTCAACAGGTATTTTGCATTCGACCGCGAGTTTTACATCCTCGATCATCTGGCCCACGCTCATTTCAATAGACAAATAGGCTTTTACTTTTTTAGAGTATTCTTTTATTATCTTTGTCGGGAAAGGCCAAACGGTTTTCGGTCTGATCAGTCCTACTTTTAGTCCCTGCTCACGGGCAAGATCGACAGCCTTTTTGGCGATCCTTGAAGATAATCCGTACGCGATAAAACCTAATTCCGCATCATCCATATGATATAATTCGTAATCGACTTCATTCTCTTCGATCTTTTTGTATTTAACCTGAAGTTCAAAATTCTTAGCTTCCATTCTTTCGGGTTCTATGAAAAGAGATGTCAGCTGAACAGGTTTTCCTCTCTTTGCCACTCCGCCGACAGTTGCCCACGAGGTAGGATCAAAAGACGGTTTAACATAATCTTCCTTAAATTCAACAGCTTCCATCATCTGCCCTAAAGCGCCGTCAGAAAGGATCAGAACGGGATTGAGGTATTTTTCGCTCAGATCGAAAGCTTTATAGACCATATCGGCCTGTTCCTGAACTGAGTTGGGTGTCAGAACTATAAGACGATAATCTCCGTGCCCTCCGCCTTTAACTGCCTGGAAATAGTCGCCCTGAGAAGGCTGGATGGTGCCTAAGCCCGGCCCGCCTCTCTGAACATTTACCAGTACGCATGGTATCTGTGCGCATGCTATGTATGATACGCCTTCCTGCATCAGTGAAAATCCCGGCGATGAAGTTGAAGTCATGATCCTCTTTCCGCATCCGCCGGCTCCGTAAACCATATTGATCGCGGATACTTCGCTCTCCGCCTGAACATAAGCGATCCCTTTGCGGGGCAGCCATTTGGAGAAGTATTCAAGTACTTCGCTCTGAGGGGTAATGGGATAACCGAAATATCCGTCAATACCTGCCCTGATGGCGGCTTCGGCTAAGGCCTCGTTGCCCTTCATCAAATATTTTTCAGCCAATTTTGACCTCCGTATTTTAATAAATTATTGTTTTTTTGCTCTGTAAACAGTAATAACACTGTCCGGACATATCTGTGCGCAGTTTCCGCAGCCTATGCATTCTTCGTTGACCATTATCGCATAATAATACCCTTTGTCGTTCGTGACCTTGCTGTATCCTATTACGCTTTTCGGACATACCGTAGCGCACAGCTGACAGCCTTTGCACTTCTGAACGTTAACTTCGATAAATCCCTTGATAGCCATGTTCCCTCCGATTATTTTAATTTATTACTATGTCAAACTTAGAAAATTGATTTTAACTTTTTTAATGAATAAAATCAAGAAATTTTTTAACATATGTTTTGTTTAATTATTAAAAACAAGGTCTTAACCTCATATAAAATTTAAATTTCATTTGACATTGTAAATGCATTTCTGTAAATATCTCCGTTGCAAATAATTAGACTTAATACAAATTCGGGAGGGTTATGAAAAACAGAATATTCGATAAGATATCCCCGTCTTACACAGACAGATTTAATTTTATCATGCTTATTTTTCGTGATATTCTTCTGTATTTGATAGGAAGAAAATATAAGACATTTATTATGGGATTTCAGCTGTTGCCCCCCAAGTATCTTGAATGGACTAGTCGCTTGCGCGCAAAGAAAATGTACTATTTTGCTGTAAAGAATGTTCCTGCGTACAAAGACTTTATAAAGAATAGCGAAATAAAAACTTGGGATGACATTCCGTTTACCGATAAAGATACTTACATAAGAAAATACTCTACCGAACAGAGATGTATATACGGAAATATTCCAGCTACTGAAATAGCTATAGACGAATCTTCAGGCAGCACCGGAATTCCTTACAATTGGGTTAGATCAATGCGTGAAAGACGTGAATCTCATGCCTTCGTAAGTTATTTTTCTACTTTTAGTTTTGGAGAAGAACCATTTTTAGTTATTAATGCCTTCTCTATGGGCGCTTGGGCGACCGGCATAAATATGGGAATTTCTCTTCAGCGGAACGGGATAGTCAAAAATACAGGTCCTGATATAGGCAAGATTTTCCATACGATGGAATTCTTCGGGTCGAAATATAAATATTTGATCACAGGATATCCACCCTTCATTAAGCAATTATATGACCATGCAAAAAGCATTAATTTTCCATGGNNGATCTTGAGATAGGTATTTCCGGGGAAACCCCAATAGCTGTTGCAATAAGAAGACTTTCCAGAGATAAACCCGATGTTAGAAAAGCTCTATTCGGAGACGATTCGCGTTTGCCGATGATATTCCAGTACAATCCGGTTATGCATTATATAGAAATGAATCAGAACAGAGAACTGATATTCACTATTACAAGGAGATCTGTTTTGTCGCCGAGAATAAGGTATAACATACATGACGAAGGCGGTATCTGCCGTTATGATCAGATGTCAGCAAAACTTAAAGAACTGGGGTATGATATTAACGAGCTGGTTCAAAACGAAAAGAATAACAATCTTAGGTTACCTTTCATGTGGATATATGGAAGGCGCGATTTTACAATCAGTATAATGGGTGCAAATATATATCCCGAGGACATAGAGCAATGTTTATATTCTGATATCGAATTGGCTGGAATTACCCGTTCGTTCTGTCAGTCTGTAGTTGAAGCAGAGAACTCTTCTGTGCGGCCGGCTTTTTATTTTGAGATCACTTTAACGCCGACAGAAGAATTGAAAGCGAAATTCTCAGCTTCGATAATAGAAAAACTTATCAGTCTGAACGCAGATTTCCGGGCGGCATGGAATGAGTATGCAGAAACTTTGAAACCTGAAATACACTTGTTTAATATTGGAGAAGGCCCGTTTAAAAAAGATTCCGGAAAAATAAAACAAACCCGGGTTTTTAATAATAACAGCCTTATTTCATGACCATCATTACCGGAGATCAGACTTGAAAACACAATTATCCGACAGAACTGTAAATTTTGAAAAAATTATAATAGGATCGATCCTGATCCTGAGCGGATTAATTCTGATATATCTGTCAATAAACGGCCCGTTCTATTTAAATACGATCAAATACAAGACTTCATTATCTGCAATAAGCCAGATCAAAGGTCAGGATATAATAAACCTGTTTCTGATCGCGCCGTTATTAATTACAGGCGGACTATCGCATATCTTAAATAAATCAATATCAAAATATCTGATAATCTTAACTCCCGTTTACTTGATGTATTACGGATTGAGCATGGGGATCGGGATGGAGTGGGGATCGGAAAATTATTCGGGCGACAGCGAAAAACTGACCTTTCATTTTTTGTTTCTGATAATAAGCGGATTGGTGACTATGATGTATTCATACTCACTGTTCAAACCGGCCGGCAAAGTTGAGTTCAATAAGAAGCATCTTTTTATCTATTCGGTAATTTTTGTAATATTTATTCTATTGTTCTCATCAATGTGGCTGAAAGAGGTATTTTTAGTAATGAGCAGTAATTATCCGGCGTCTTACGGTCAAAATCCTGTGCTCTTCTGGGTGATCCGTTACCTCGATCTCGGATTTACCATCCCTCTCGGATTTTTAAGTGTTTATCTGTTATGGACTCGCCCGGATACTGCTTTTCCTATACAGCTGCTTTTTTACGGATTCTTTATGACCACCGTGACGGCAGTATGCTCAATGGGATTTCTAATGTATCTTGATAATGCGCCCGATTTCTCATTCGGCGGATTACTTGTTTTTTTATCCTTAGCTGTAATCGTATTTACCGGATTTGTGTTTATAATGAAGGTTTATTTAAAAAGTAACTATAAAACTTAAATAACAAACATCCTTAGTTAAGAAAACAACGAAAAACTTAAATAAGACGATTCCTTAATTAAGAATTTGACAAAAAACTTAAATAAGAGTATATTTAATTAAAATTTCCGGAGAAAAATTTATGAAAGGCTTTTTGTCGGGCAGATATATCAGTCAGGGTACTTATAAGAGTTTTCAGCCCGAACCGATCAACAGAAAGTGGCAGATCGAAGATATGGAACTTCAAAGTTTACTTAGTAAGGCGGACAGACAGCTCGGAAGGCTTGATATGTACTCGGAGTATATTCCTAATATTGACCTGTATATCAGTATGCATGTTACTAAAGAGGCTACAAAGTCAAGTAAGATTGAAGGTACCAGGACCAATATTGAGGATGTTTTACTGGATATAGAAGATGTTTCACTGGAAAAAAGGGACGATTGGGAAGAAGTACAAAATTATGTTAACGCTTTGAATAATGCGATTTTATCACTTAAAGATCTTCCGCTTTCAACACGGCTTATTAAACAGGCTCATAAAACATTACTGCACGGAGTCAGAGGCGAGCATAAACAGCCCGGAGAGTTCAGGAAAAGTCAGAACTGGATCGGGGGTGCCTCATTAAGCGATGCGGTGTTCATACCTCCCGTGCATACGTCAGTAAACGAACTTATGGGGGATCTTGAAAAATTTGCCCATAATAACGACATATTTTTGCCGGACCTGTTAAAAATTGCATTAATTCATTATCAGTTCGAGACTATTCACCCTTTCCTTGACGGTAACGGAAGGGTAGGCAGATTATTAATTCCCTTATATCTTGTAGAGAAAGGAATATTAAAGAAACCTGTTCTGTATTTATCTGATTATTTTGAAAGAAACAGAATGTTGTATTATGATAATCTCTCAACCGTCAGAGAAAAAAACAATATCACTCAATGGTTCAAATTCTTTCTCGTAGGTATAATTGAAACATCTAAGAACGCGATAGAGACATTCGATAATATCCTTAAATTGAAGAAGAAAGTAGAACTTCAGGTTCAAGACTTGGGATCAAGAGCTCCTGCAGCATTAAAAGTGATCGAAAACTTATACGGCAGACCACTGATCGGATCAGCCAGAGTTGGAGAGGTAACGGGATTGTCGTCTCCCAGCGTCTATAAACTTATCGCTGACCTTGAGAACCTTGGGATTTTGAAAGAAATAACAGGTGGGAAAAGAAAAAAGATTTATGTCTTTGATGAGTACCTGAAGTTGTTTTAGTGGAAAGTAAATAAAAAATAAACGGAGCCGGCAATGTCGGAATATTTTCCTGTTCAGAAATCGATCTTATCTTGCCGAGCTATAAAAGATAATATTTTATCTCAGTATGATCTTGAAAAGGATCACACCTGTAAATTTCTCAGACACGGGCTGAATGATACGTTTAAGATCCATAACGATAAAAATACATACTATCTCAGAGTTTACAGATACAACTGGAGAAGCAAAAATGATATTATATCAGAAATTAAGCTGTTAAACCAACTTGAGAAAAATGATCAAATATCTGTAGCAGCTCCCGTTATAAAAATGAACGGTGAATATTATACGGAAGTGAACGCGCCTGAAGGTAAAAGATATGCGGTATTGTTCAATTCAGCAGTCGGTGTCGATAGATCAAGATATGTTTTTGACGATAAAAAAAGCTATAATTACGGTAAAACTCTGGCAAGAATTCATCTTGAGGCAGATAAAAGCAAAAAATTAGACAGATTGCATATTGATCTCGACCATTTACTCACCGTACCTTTAAAGGATTTGAAACCTTTCTTCTCAAAAAATATTCTGAATTATGAGTACCTTGAAAACATATCGGATAAATTGGGCCGCAAAATTGATAAACTGCTGACCAAAGACAAAACTTATTACGGAATATGTCACGGCGATTTTCACAGCGGTAATATCTTTCTTGACGAAAATGATAATCCCTCAGTATTTGATTTTGACTGCTTCGGTTACGGCTGGAGAGCTTATGACATTTCTGTTTTTCTATGGTCATTGTGGGTATTTCAGGGTTTTGAACAAAAAGATAAAGCCAAAAGAACCAAATTATGGAATTCATTCCTGAAAGGATACTCCGAAGTCAAAGCCTTGACCAAAGAAGAAATAAAAGCCGCTTTCGTGTTTGTACCCATAAGACACATCTGGTTATTGGGAGTACATGCTTACAGCTCTGACGATTGGGGTGCCGAATACTTACAGGATAATTTCTTTAACAGCAGAATCGCATTCGTTAAAAAATGGATCGAATATTTCAATGTTCTGCCTAAGAGGGATAGAATATGAAATCAAAGATCATCTTACTAAACGGAGTTTCTTCATCAGGTAAAACCACAGTTGGCAAAGCTATCCAAAATTTATCGGATGACACTTACTTTCTGCTCGGATTAGACACAACATTCGAAATGCTGCCTGAAAAATCGAAAGGTGATTTAAAGTATGTAGATATGGCATTATCCAATTTGCATAAATTGATTTATAATTTAGCCAAAGACGAAGCTAATTTAATAGTTGATCATCTGATTGTCAGAGAAGAAGAGATAAGGGAGCTAATAACATTGAACAAAGAATTTGAAATATACTTCATAAAAATCGATTGCGACTTGCAGATAATAAATAAAAGGGAAATTGAGCGTGGTAACCGTAAAATCGGTTTAGCAGAAATTCAAAGAAAGAAGATCGATAAATATGTGGATTATGATCTAACAATTGACACGACAATCTTTTCTCCGGAAACAAATGCTCAAACAATTATACAATTCATAAGCAACAATGAACCTAAAGCGATGAAAAAGATGGTACAGCGTTATAAAATCCAAGTTTGAAAAATATAAAGAAATAAAATATTTATAAATACCTTCCTAAAAACCTTTGACATTCACGCATTATTTTCTTAAATATTCGATACTCAGATGAGGAGTAAAAATGATTCTGTCAGCTAAAGAAAAGCAAATAGTTGTCGCTATTAAAACACTTATGGCTCAGAGTGGTGTTTTAACAATGGATGAACTTGAGAAATTCGGAAAGGAATATTTTTGGTCGTACAAATTGAATTGGAATGGTGGGATAGAAAGTCTTCAAGAAAAAGGCATCGTTTTTAAGGAAGAAGACAGGTTTAGTATAAATCCCAAATTTAATGATCTGGCACGGGATTTTCAAAGAAAATATTATTGGGTGCGGTTCAATTACAATCAATGGTATGCACAAGGTGAATTAAGTGAAGCTCATTCTGCTTTATGCAAAGAATCGTATGGTATAGATCTGTGCCAAACAGGAATGATGACATTAAAACAGATTGAATATATTACCAAAAATATTGTTGAAAAGGATTCTAAATGTTTAGATATGGGATGCGGGAGCGGATATATTTCCGAATTTATATCTGACGCCTGTTCATGTTATGTTGTCGGAATTGATCTCATGGTAAACGGAATAAGGATAGCGAGAAAAAGAACACAATCAAAGATGGATAAGATAAATTTTTACCGTACTGATATGACACAATATAAAACTGAAGATAAGTATGATTATATATTTTTATTCGATACGATTTACTTTATTTCTCACAAAGATAAATTTTTAGATAATTTACAAAATATGCTGAAACCCAAAGGTAAAATTCTGATTTACTATTCAGCATGGAAAGATAAAGATACCTTGTTCACACCAGATAAAACTGCCTTGGGGAGTCTGCTGGAAACCATGAAATTCAGTTATGAATATATAGACTTTACTCAGGATGAGAGGAAGCAATGGGAAACAAAATTTCACACATTATTAAAGTTAAAAGACCAATTTTACAGTGAAGGTAATGATTTTGTTTATGACCTTAGAATGCGTGAAGCAGAAGAATTCACTGAGTTAGCAAAAAATGATGAACTATTCAGGTATCTGTATATCATAAATAAGATTTAGTGATATTAAATTTGAATAAAGGTTATACATGAACATCAGAATTGAAAAAACTATTGACTCAAGACTGCTTGCAAAGCTGAACCATGATGTACAGGAACTTCACAGCAGGATTGAGCCGGATATCTACAAACCGCATGATGAAGAGGAAATTAAAAAGTTTTTTGATTCTTTTTTAATCAAGGATAATGTTTTCGCTTATATAGCTTATTTTGAGGATACTCCTGCAGGTTATATCGTTTTGATAAAGAGAGATTATCCCGAAGGTCCTTTTACAAAAAGACATTTAAGCATTCATATTGACCAGATATGCGTAGAAAATAAATTTAAAGGAAAAGGGATCGGAAAATCTCTGATCGGTTTTACAACTCAATTCGCTAAAGATAATGGCATCAACAGGATCGAACTGGATTTCTGGACAAAAAATAAGAATGCCGGTGAATTTTTCAAAAGCCAGGGATTCGAAACATATGATGAGAAGATGCGTAAAACACTTAAATGAGAATATAGAACGCAGATTTCTGATGTCGAGCCTTAATTAATATCATTTCACCCCGCCAAATCAACCATTCATCGGACATTCGTTTGATGACATTACATTTAATNNAAAATTCAGGAACTAATCAGAACTACACTCCATCAACTCACTCACTCCTCAACGGAAAAGGTCTCAGAAATGAGACCTTTTTTATAATTAATTTTATTTATGAAATTGACATATCGGAAAAAAAAGTTTAAAATGGTAACTTCTAAAGCAAAAAATTTAAAATAGGCAGTAAAAT
>DMTS01000032.1 GCA_003477045.1 Candidatus Delongbacteria bacterium | reverse complement strand
TTCTACAGTGATTCAGTATGATATCGCAAAGGATTCTCAGGTTTCTCTGAAAGTTTTCGATATGCTTGGACAGGAAGTCGCCAGTCTCGTTGACGAATATCAGAACGCAGGTAGATATTCTGTGCAGTTCAATACAGAAAATGGAATAAAAAGCCTTTCAGCCGGTGTCTATTTTTATCGTTTAAAAGCAAATTCATTCGTTTCGGTAAAGAAACTGATGCTGATCAAGTAAATATGTAACCCTTTTAACTGAATTTAAAAACCCCGGGTTGTCGGGGTTTTTTATTAAACTAACAGGCAAAATATGACAATTACTAATTCTTCAATAATAAAAAGGCTTCTGATAATATTCCTTGTTTTTGCGGGGTTACACTTCGCTGAAGCTTTTCTGATGCCTCTGACCATCGCCGGAGTTCTGGCAACGCTTTTATTACCTTTATCCAGATGGATGGAAGCAAAAAAAATTCCCAAAGGGCTTGCTGTTTTAATCAGTATGCTTGTGCTGTTAGCTGTCTTAGCCGGTGTCGGCACGCTTCTCGGCTGGCAGGTCTCTGAATTGGTTAATGACTTCGCAATACTTAAACAAAAATCTATAGAAACAGGCGTCCGTCTTCAGGATTATATATTTAATCATCTGGGCATTTCACTAAAAAGGCAGTCGCAGATGATGCAGGAAGAGCAGCCTTCTGTAGGAGGTATTCTTCAGATCGTCGGAGATTCGCTTGCGTATATATTTACAAATTTTGTTTTAGTGCTTGCTTACATTTTTTTAATTTTATACTACCGCTCTCACTTAAAGCAATTCATCATCAAACTTACTCAGCCTTCCCAAAAGGATGAAATGGAGAAGGTTCTCAAAAGCATAACTCATGTATCTCAGCAGTATCTGCTCGGACTTGCCAAAATGATAGTCGTATTGTGGATAATGTACGGGATCGGATTTTCGATAATCGGAGTTAAAAACGCATTATTTTTTGCTATACTATGCGGGCTGCTTGAAATTATTCCTTTCGTCGGAAATATAACGGGTACAACGATAACATTATTGATAGCCTTTGTGAACGGTGCGAGTCTTACTATGCTTTTAGCAATTATCGGTACTTATCTGGTGATACAGTTTATTCAGGGATGGCTTTTGGAACCGATTATTGTCGGGCCGCATGTAAAGATAAATCCTTTTACGACAGTTATAGCACTCGTGCTTGGAAAATTAGTCTGGGGAATTCCGGGTATCTTTCTCGCTATACCGATTATTGCTATGGCTAAAATTGTATGCGACAATATTGAATCCTTAAAACCTTACGGTTTTCTGATCGGCGAGATCGTGACCGGTAAAGGAAAGCCTGAGATTATTAAGAAAATAAAGAAAATGATCAAGTAACTTGGAAACTTTCAATAGATCACGCATGTGAGGGAGGCTGAAATTACAATTATAAAATCACTACTCCAATTGGGTTTGGATCTTCCTTATTTGAATATTACAAGGCAGATCATTGAAAACGAGCTTCCGCTCAGGGCTGAGCTATTCAGTTCTTACCAGATGGAGCAGCACGGCAAAAATCTCGCGGCCTCGCACAAGCTGAAAGAAGGCTTCGGGCCTGACATACTTTTAGCAAGACTAAAAAGCAACGAAGAGGTATTAAACAATGTCTATGCACTCCTCAAGGGAATGGCTGGGGAAAATCTAAGAATTACACCCGCAGGTGAATGGTTACTCGATAATTTCTATCTGATCGAAGATCAAATAAATACAGCTAAAAGGCATTTGCCGAAAGGTTACAGCAGGGAATTACCCTGCCTTCAAAATGGCGGTTCAAAATTTGGATTACCGAGAGCGTACAGCATAGCTCTGGAAATAATATCTCACGGTGACGGGCGCGTTGATTATGAAAATCTGAGCCGTTTTATAACAGCATATCAGACTGTAGCTAACCTTAAACTGGGTGAATTGTGGGCTATTCCGATAATGCTGCGTCTGGCTTTGATCGAGAATCTGTACAGGGTGGCTAATATAATAGCTTCCAGCTGCGCAGACAGGGATCTGGCGAATAAATGGGCTGACAGGATATCGGATACCTCCGAGAAAGACCCGATAAATCTAATTTCGGTTGTTGCGGATATGGCAAATTCAAAACCTCTATTGACAAGTACTTTCGTAGCGGAGCTTGCAAGAAGAATGCATGCGCAAAAATCGGTTTTTATATTACCTATGTCATGGGTCGAGCAGCAGCTTGCCGAGAAAGGACTTAGCATCGACCATATGGTACATACTGTCAATCAGCAGCTGGCGGCTGATCAGGTTTCCGTAAGCAACAGCATAACCAGTCTAAGATCTCTCGGTTCTACGGACTGGCGTGAATTTGTTGAAAAAATGAGTACTGTAGAAAATACTTTGCGCAATGATCCTTTCGGAGTTTATGGAAGGATGTCCTTCTCTACAAGGGACCGTTATCGTCATGTAGTTGAGAGAATAGCCAAAAACAGCCGTTTTTCCGAAGTTGAAGTTGCTCAGAGAGCTCTGAACATGACGAAATCAAATGCAGGACAAACTGACCGGGATGATAAAAGAAGCCATATAGGATATTATCTGATAGATGAAGGTTTGAAAATACTCGAAAATGAAGCGCATACACATGTAAGTCTGATGCAGTCGCTTCAGCGTAGGGGTCTGCAATTCCCTTTATTTCTATATTTGGGATCGGTTGCATTCCTTGCGTCCTTTTTTGCGCTGATACTTTTAACGGGAGTACAAGCCGTCAGTTTACCGTATTTGTTGTCGATTATCCTGATTGTTCTAGCTCTCCTGAGTACCAGTCATTTAGCTATAGCGTTGGTAAACTGGCTTGCAACTGTGCTTGCAGTACCGTATCCGTTGCCGTGCATGGACTATTCGGAGGGTGTTCCGGAAAAAGCCGTGACCCTGGTCGTAACGCCGACTATGCTTTCAAGCATACGGAATATTGACGACCTGACTGAGGCTCTTGAAGTAAGATTTCTGGCAAATCAGGATGGAAATCTTTATTTCGGATTATTAACTGATTTTCATGATGCAGAAAATGAGACAATGCCGTCTGACGACGAACTGGTTAATTATGCAAGCGAACAAATCACAAAATTAAATAATAAGTACCGCCGTGAGGGAAATGACCCGTTTTTTTTATTTCATCGTCCCCGCGTGTGGAATATCAGAGAAATGAAATGGATGGGATATGAAAGAAAACGTGGAAAACTGGCCGCACTGAACGGATTTCTTAGAGGTAATTCAGAAGAAAAATTTTCCTGCATCACCGGTGAAACGGCAATTTTATTAAAAGTTAAATATGTAATAACTCTGGATACTGATACTCAGATGCCGCGTGACGCGGCCCGTGAAATGGTTGGAGCGATGATGCACCCTTTAAACAGGGCGATCTATGACGGGTCTAAGCAAAGAGTAATTGAAGGATACGGAATTCTGCAGCCCCGCGTCTCAGTCAGCCTTCCCGGAGCCACAAGATCAAGATATGCGAAAATGTTCGGAAGAAATGCCGGTGTTGATCCTTATACAAATGCTGTTTCGGATGTATATCAGGATTGGTTTCAGGAAGGTTCATTCATAGGCAAAGGTATTTATGATGTTGATGCTTTTCAGCTTGCCTTAAACGGACGCTTTCCGGAAAACAAGATCTTGAGCCACGATCTTCTTGAAGGATGTTATGCCCGTTCGGGTCTTCTGAGCAATGTTCAATTGTATGAGGAATACCCTTCAAGCTATGTTTCCGATGTAAGCAGGCGCTATCGGTGGATACGCGGCGACTGGCAGATCGGTCGGTGGCTGCTTCCTCTGGTGCCCGGTCTTGACGGAAAACATCAGAAAAACCCTCTTTCCGCACTTTCCACATGGAAACTGTTCGATAATCTTAGAAGAAGCCTGGCTCCGGCAGCATTAATATCACTGTTCATTTTAGGCTGGACGGTACTGAAATCGCCTTTATTCAGTACGGTTTCACTTATTTCTATTCTTCTGATACCTTCTTTAGTTACATCATTTATGTATCTGCTTCGTAAATCTGAGGATGTTCAATGGCGAAGACATTTGTCTGAATCGGCAAGCATAATCGGACAAAACTTATTACAGGAAGGATTTACCTTAACCTGCCTTCCTTACGAAGCATATTACAGTCTGGAAGCAATGTTGCGTACAGTCTGGAGGCTGCAAATAAGCAAAAGACGGCTCCTGGAATGGACATCGTCAGGCGATATCAGGTATAGCCGCGTTCCGCACCTGCCTGCATTCTACCGGATGATGATCACTGCTCCCGTGCTTTCCGCGGTCACGATCATATATCTGGCGGTTTTTAATACGGAAGTTCTGATTATCGCTGTACCTTTACTTCTGCTTTGGCTTTTTTCTCCGGTTATCGCATGGTGGATGAGCAAACCATTGTTCCGTGCCGTTCCTGTTCTGACAACAGATCAAACAAGTTATTTACATAGAATATCACGAAAAACATGGTTGTTCTTTGAAACATTCGTCGGGCCTGAGGATAACTGGCTGCCCCCCGACAATATCCAGGAGCATCCTTCGCGCACGATCGCGCACCGCACCTCGCCGACAAACATAGGATTATCGTTACTGGCAAATCTTGCAGCTTATGATTTCGGATACATTCAGTCCGGAAAGTTGATTGAACGCACGGAAAATACATTTCGAACAATGGAGATCATGGAAAGATATCACGGTCATTTTTATAACTGGTACGACACGCAATCGCTTAAAATACTTCAACCGCCATATATTTCGACTGTTGACAGCGGTAATTTCGCAGGTCATCTTCTTACATTACAGGCAGGACTGCTTAGTCTTGCAGATGAACCTATTTTATCTAAAAGATGGCTGGAAGGAATAACCGATACATTCAATACTCTTATCGACGATGATAAAACAGCTTTATCGGGATCGCATTCCTCATTTAAAGATTTGCTCAATTCAATAGTGATCTCAAATCATTACATAATGTCGGATGTCTTGTCGTGTATCAACCGGCTGATTTCCGCATTGGAAGACAATGCAACGAACACGCATAATAATCCCGTGAATGATCCGGCCGAATGGACGAAAATTCTAACCCGCCAGTGCATTGATTCACGGGATGAACTTATTTTGATGGCTCCCTGGCTGGATTTTCATGTCGAGAATAAAGATATCCGGAAGATTCTTTACGATATAGAAATTCCGACACTTCGCGAGATATCAATGCTTGAATTCAATTCACTTCCTGTTATAGACGACAAGTTGAGCCGGTTAATTAAGCAGGCAAGATTTAAAGCCTGTGAAAGGATCAAATCGTTTGAAACTGCAGCACTCAAATGCGGTGAATTTGCCAAAATTGAATACGATTTTCTTTATAATAAAACAAGCCGTCTTTTAACGATCGGCTACAATGTATCTGAGAAACGGCAGGACGCAAGCTATTACGATCTGCTTGCTTCAGAAGCGAGATTATGCTGCTTTACAGGCATAGCGCAGGGTCAGCTTCCTCAGGAAAGCTGGTTCGCACTCGGTCGTCTGCTGACAGTCGCAGCCGGTGATCCAATTCTGATTTCATGGAGCGGTTCGATGTTCGAATACCTTATGCCCCTGATCGTTATGCCAACTTACGAAAGCACTTTACTTGACCAGACATATAAAGCAGCTGTTGCAAGGCAGATCGAGTATAGTAAAATATGTGGAGTGCCGTGGGGTATGTCCGAATCGGGATACAATTCTGTAGATATCAATATGAATTACCAATACCGTGCATTCGGAGTTCCCGGTCTCGGCCTCAAAAGGGGTCTCGGATCAGAAATAGTGGTTGCGCCTTATGCTTCTATGCTTGCGCTAATGGTTGACGCAGAAGCTGCATGTATAAATTTACAGAAATTAGACTCGATAGGCTTAATGGGAAAATTCGGATTCTATGAGGCAATAGACTATACACCTTCGAGAATTCCGCATAAAAAAGAAAGTGTAATCATTCAATCTTTTATGGCTCATCATCAGGGTATGGGTTTTCTGTCGCTGGCTTATTTACTTTTAAACCGGCCGATGCAGAAACGCTTTGAGTCAGCACCTATGTTCCAGGCGGCTAACTTGCTGCTGCAGGAACGGATCCCGCGAAATTCGGCACTATACTCTCATAAAATCGGAGAGACAACGGAGCTTTACTCAGATACGGATAATCAAATTTCATCCGTTCGTATGTTCGATAATCCAGATACACCTTTTCCGGAAGTACAGTTACTGTCGAACGGGCGTTATCATCTGATGGTAACTAATGCGGGAGGCGGTTACAGCCGCTGGAAAGACATAGCCGTAACACGCTGGCGAGAAGACGCGACCAGTGATTCATGGGGTTGTTTCTGCTACATCCGCGATGCAGATTCCGGAGAATTATGGTCAACAGCTTATCAGCCGACACTTAAGAAACCTGATTTTTATGAGGTAATTTTTTCTGAGAGCCGTGCTGAATTCCGAAGGAAGAACTTCGGTATTGAGACAAATTATGAGATCGTGGTTTCGCCTGAAGACGATATCGAACTACGCAGGGTAAAAATAACGAACCGTTCTAAAACCCGTCGTACGATACAAGTTGTAAGTTATGCGGAAGTTGTACTCGCTTCCTCAGAGTCGGACGCGCTTCATCCGGTTTTCAGCAATATGTTCGTTCAGACTGAAATTCTCGGGCAGCAATCCGCGATACTGTGTACGCGCAGACCCCGTTCAAATGATGATGTCTCGCCATGGATGTTCAACCTGATGGTTGTACGCGGAGCTGAAAGGGGAGTTGTATCCTTTGAGACGGACAGAATGCAGTTTATAGGACGGGGTAATACTGCTGCCGATCCTTTGGCACTCAGGAAAAATGATATGCTGTCAAACAGTTCGGGATCAGTACTTGATCCGGTAACGGCTATACGCTACCAGATTACGATTGAACCTCAGGAATCAGCTGTTATAGATATGGTCATCGGAATATGCGATACCCGTGATATTGCCCTGAATCTGATAGAAAAGTACCACGATCAGAGATTGGCAGACCGCGTATTTGATCTTGCATGGACACACGGTCAGGTAGTATTAAGACAGCTGAACGTAACCGAGTCAGATGTTCAGATTTATAAGAAGCTTGCCAATTCAATAATCTATAATAATTCAACTTTCCGCGCCGATCAGGGCATTATTAAACGGAACCGGCGGGGGCAGTCAGGGCTGTGGAGCTTTGCCATATCCGGTGATATACCGATAGTGCTGTTAAAAATTGCAGACTCAGCGAATATTGAGATCGTTTATCATCTTGTTCAGGCTCATGCTTATTGGAGGATGAAAGGTCTGACGGTTGATCTCGTTATATGGAACGAGGACCAGGCAGGCTACAGGCAGCAGCTTCATGATCAGATACTAAGTTTAATAGCTTCAGGCATTGAAGCTAATATGATGGGATGCAAAGGAGGAATTTTTATCAGGCCTGCAGAACAGATATCGAATGAAGACCGTATTTTATTTCAGAGTGTAGCAAGGTTTGTTCTGAGCGACACAAACGGTACGCTTCAGGAAATGCTGAACAAAAAAATCATTCCGGAAAAGGGAATTCAGATTTTCAATCAAACTAAAATCTCAAAGTCCACACGGAAGATTGAAGCGCCTCTACGAAATGATCTAGTATTATATAACGGTATAGGAGGTTTTACTCCGGACGGGCGTGAGTATATTATTACTACAGAGAAAGGGAAGATGACGCCTGCACCATGGGTGAATGTTCTGGCAAATCCGCTTTTCGGAAGCGTGATATCCGAGAACGGTGTATCATACACATGGAGTGAGAACGCTCATGAATTCCGTCTTACGCCGTGGAATAATGATCCTGTTAGTGATCAAAGCGGTGAAGTTTTTTATATCCGTGATGAAGATACAGGTCATTTCTGGTCTCCCTCTCCGCTTCCGGCATGCGGAACAGGGTCATATACGAGCAGGCACGGATTCGGTTACAGCGTATTTGAACATACTGAAAACTGCATCAGTTCAGAATTATGGGTTTATGTTGCTATAGATGCGTCAATAAAATTTTCTGTATTAAAACTCAGGAATGATTCAGGTCAAACACATCGGTTGTCTGCAACAGGATATGTAGAATGGGTATTAGGAGATCTACGGCCGAAAACAGTTATGCACATAATTACAGAAACAGATCAAAAAAGCGGAGCTCTTTTCGCGCGAAATCAGTATAATGCCGAGTTTTCCGACAGAGTAGGATTTTTTGATACAGATGACATTAAGAGAACATTTACAGGCAGCCGTGCTGAATTTATAGGCAGGAACGGGACTTTGAAGAACCCTGCTGCAATGCATAATGCAAATCTTTCAAATAAAGTCGGGGCAGCTTTGGATCCCTGTGCCGCGATCCAGGTAAATTTCGAACTGGCATCCGGGCAGGAGCATGAAATTATATTCAGGCTTGGTGTTGCAGGAAGGCGCGGTGCGGACGATGCAGGAGCGATGGTTAGTCACTGGAAGGGAGCAACAAAGGCACGCAATGCTCTCGAAGCAGTCTGGGATCATTGGAACCGTATTCTCAGCGCTGTAAAAGTGGAGACACCTGATCTCTCGATCAATGTTATGGCGAACGGATGGCTTATATATCAGACTATAGCCTGCAGGATCTGGGCTAGGAGCGGTTTTTATCAGTCCGGAGGAGCTTACGGGTTCCGTGATCAGCTTCAGGATATGATGGCTATCATTCACACTCAGCCGCAGCTTATGCGTGAACATCTGCTTCTTTGCGCAAGCCGGCAATTCAAACAAGGCGATGTACAGCACTGGTGGCATCCTCCGGGAGGCAGGGGAGTGCGTACTCACTGCTCTGATGATTATCTCTGGCTGCCGCTGGCTGTCTACCGTTATGTTTTGACGACGGGTGATACAGGAATACTGGAAGAAAAAGTAAAGTATCTTGAAGGCCGTCCGGTGCCGGACGGCGAAGACTCGTATTATGACATGCCTGCATTATCTGAAGAGTCGGACAGCCTATATCAGCACTGTGTCAAAGCCATACTTAAGAGTTCAAAATATGGAGATCACGGACTTCCGTTAATAGGCTCAGGTGACTGGAATGACGGAATGGATCAGGTCGGCATAAAAGGAAAAGGGGAGAGTATCTGGCTGGGATTTTTCATTTATCATGTGCTGATCCGCTTCATTGAGCTTGCCCGTATTAAAGGAGACCTGCCGTTTATCGAACGCTGCGAAATGGAGTCGTCCGAAATTCAGAGAAATATTGAAAAACACGGATGGGACGGAGAATGGTATATACGAGCCTATTTTGATGACGGCACTCCATTGGGATCTGCAAAAAACACTGAATGCCGGATAGACTCGATTGCTCAAAGCTGGTCCGTGCTTTCAGGAGCCGCAGGATCAGACCGTTCAAAAACAGCTATGGATTCACTGGATAATCGCCTTGTTCAGCGCGACAAAGGACTGATCAAGCTTCTGGATCCGCCGTTCGACAAAACAGTTACCAATCCCGGCTATATCAAAGGATATGTACCCGGCGTAAGAGAGAACGGAGGGCAATACACTCATGCGGCGATCTGGGCGGCTATGGCATTTACTCAATTGGGAGACAGCACTCGGGCATGGGAGCTGTTTAATATGATTAATCCGGTCAGTCACGCTTTAACTCCCGAAGCTGTGTTGGTATATAAGGTCGAGCCTTATGTAGCCTCTGCAGATGTTTATGCTGTTTCACCGCATGACGGCCGCGGCGGATGGACATGGTA
>DMTS01000035.1 GCA_003477045.1 Candidatus Delongbacteria bacterium | reverse complement strand
TTTAACCTCCGGTATCTTTTACTTTAACATCATCATTTTTCTGCTTTGAACAACTTTGTCATTTACACTAAGTCTGAATAAATATAATCCGCTGGTTAAACTTTCGCCATTGAATTTAATCTCATGATTTCCCTTCGCCTGCTTTTCAGAAACAAGTTCAGCTACTTCCCTGCCTGTTATATCAAAAACAGTCAATTTTACTTGAGCCTCAGTTGATAGTGAATATCTTATCGTCGTGACCGGATTGAACGGATTCGGGTAGTTCTGATGAAGCTCGGTTGTTAATGGAATTGTATTATCTTCGATTCCGAGTCCCGGCCATTCAAAAGCGCCGATATCAACTGAAGAAAGGTACAATCTAGCATTGCCATCGACATCGAACTGCGGAAAAGAAATACTGTCCGGGATCTGCTCAGTGCCGGCATTGATACACGGAGAATTATTGCTAAGGATGTAATTACTTGAACCTTCAAATAACGGATCAAGATCGATGTTGTTTATATAATCTCCGATGTTGTTTTCAGGCGTTGCGTTATACAGAAATTTAAAGTTCTCTTTGCCGTACTGGATAAGATTATTATAGAAATTCGGGCAGGTATCATCATCGTAGATAGTAATCTGTGTACTGTCAGCAGATGTGTTATTCCAAATTACATTATTATAGAAACTGGGTCTGGAATATGGAGGATTCTGGCTGTAAATATAAATTGGGCCTCTGCCTTCATCGGCTTTATTGCCAGTAATCGTATTGTTTATAAAGATCGGACTTGAGTCTCGGATATAAATTATGATTGAATTACCGGTAACAATATTATTTGTTATCAGGTTATTCATTACGAGGCCTTGTTTATTATACCTGTCAAAATCTATTATACTGGATTCCGAAGAGTTCTCGGTAATAATATTACTGATAAGAACAAGTTCTGAATCAAAAGTATTACAGATCGCACCGTTGTAATTAGCGCTGTTACCTCTTATTACGCTGTTTTCTATATATGCGTCAGAATTGTAGTTATCCAAAGCACCGCTGTTATAAGCTGAATTATTAATGACCTCTGAATCATAAATTGAAATTTCAGACGCATTGTTGTAAAAGGCACCACCCTGTTCAGCTGTATTTTCTTTTATTATGCAATTTTTTAATGAAGCGCTTGATGATATATAGTAAAATGCGCCTCCTTGTAAATCGGTAACATTATTTTGAATTGTGCAATTTTTAAAAGTCGGCGAACTGTTTATTATACAACAACCTCCTCCTTTGCTGTAATCATATCCGTTCTGAATTGTAATGCCTGTAAAAGCTAAATTCGTGTCGGGACAATCTTCAACAAATAACGGTCTGAACTCACTTTTACCGTCAATAATCGTGTTATTAATACTCAAGCTATCACCGGTAAACATATAATTACTTGTTAAATGAAAATATTTAGCTCTGATTACAAGGCTTTCTTCGTAAATTCCATCGTGAACAAGTATAGTGTCTCCGGGAAGAACTACATTTACAGCATCCTGAATAATCGTAAAATCTTTCGTGCCGTCTTTGGATACTTCAATAATTCCGGCTAATGAATTGTTCGTTAAATGAAAATTCACTCCGGTTGTTTCTTCATCAGGATTTACAGTTATGTTTTCGACCGTCTGTGATTCATGAGCGCTTAAATTGGCAGTTATGTTATAAACTCCGGGAGCCATATTTAGAACATAATCTCCCGTTGGTAAAGGGCGGCATATTTCATCTCCGGACTCGATCCAAACGCTTTCCATAGTCCCAAGTCCTTCATCCAAAGTCACTGTTCCGGATACTGTTCCATAGCCAGATAGATTGAATGGCATCCAGCCCATATCAGCGATTGTACCGTCAGGATCCGGTTCAGATACAGGATCACCGCTGTTAATGCATGGCGATTGAAACTGAAGGCCGAAAGTTTCCAAGTTTTTGAATTTAGGATTTATAGAAATATTTCCTTCTCCTTCCGTGGCTTCATTGAAGTTGCAGTATGAAATGTTCATCAAACTGCTTTTAAAATGCGAAGAATCGATTGCTAAACCCTGAAAATTAACGTCAGACCAGATTATTGAGTTCTTCATAGTTAACTGACTTTCATAAACAGCCATGGTCGATCCGGATGTACTGGTATTGTAAAAAGTACATTTATTTATTTCCGCATCGCTATTTATAATACTTATTATATCTCCTTCACCAAAATCTACATTGTTGGTGTATAAGAGATTTTTTGTGATTTTTATACCGCCGGAACTCATAACACTGATACCTGCTCCATAAGCTACACCGTACCCGCTGTTTGTGGTGTGTTTTGTAATAATGTTATTTAAAATTTCAACTGAAGCTGATGAATCTACCGCGATACCCCCGCCGTAATAAGCGCCGTCATTGTTAATTATTTTGTTGTTATAAATAGTTGAACTGGAATGTTTTAGATATATTCCGCATCCTTCACCGTACCAGCCCATCTGATTATCTTTGATTATGTTGTCTGAAATGACCGGACTGCTGCTTAATATTCTGATGCCTGATCCATAGGAAGAATAACCGTTCATTATTGTAAACCCGATCAGTTTCGTATCCGCAGATTCTCCATTAGATATATTAACAACCCTTCCCGTTCCGCCGCCGTTTATTATCGTCTGACTGGTGTATGATGTGTCTCTTGTTGTGAGGAAAAGGGACGCGAGAGTTATGTTTTTGCCTGAAAAATTAATATTCTCATAATATACACCCGGGCTGACAAGCACTGTATCTGTGTGTGCAGAGTTGTTGATTCCTTCCTGAATTGTGCCGAAATCGCCGGGAACGCTTATGACTTTTCCGTAAACAATTACAGCTGTCATAATAACTATAACCGATATTTGCTTTATCATACTTAACCTCCACCTTTTCACTTCAACATTATCATTTTTCTGCTTTGAACAACTTTGTCGTCAACTTTAAGATTATAGATATAAATCCCTGATGTCAGGTCTCCTGCTTTGAATTCGGTCTTATGAATCCCTTTTTCCATCTTACCCTTCACGAGCTCTTTTACGAGTTGTCCGTTCAGGTTAAAAACATTCAGTTCAACATTCCCTGCTTGACTAAGAGCATATCTTATCGTCGTAACTGGATTGAACGGGTTCGGGTAGTTCTGGTGGAGCTCGGTTGTCTGCGGAAGGAACGGACTTTCGATCTCTGTACCGTTCTCGTCTGTCTTGATTATCCACATATCTTTACCACCTGCTCCGAATGAATCTGTGTAGCCTGCTAAAATATAGCCTCCATCCAATGTTTGCTGAACGAAAGAAGGTCTATCGTCGCCTGCTCCCCCAAAAGTCTTTTCCCAAATCTCATTTCCTTCAGAATCTACTTTGATCAGCCATGCTTGGGCTATGCTATACATATAGCTGTAACCCGTTAAAATATACCCGCCGTCAGAACTCAGATCTATGCTTTGTCCTATATAATTCGGAATATTACCGCCGATACTGCCGTATACTTTACTCCACTCCAATTCACCGTTCGCATCAGTTTTTATTAACCATGCCACATCAGCATAATCCATCTGACCGGTTTTTCCTAAAATCACAAAACCGCCGTCTGATGACTGCTTAACTGAATATCCCTGCGAGATCATTCCTCCGTAATTTTTATTCCATACTTCATTTCCCAAAGAATCAGTTTTAACCAATATCAGATGTTCATCGTCGTACCCGGTAAAAACAAATCCCTTATCTTCAGTCTGAATTAATGATCTTGCCTGTCCCGGTCCAAGATCGTAATTTATCCATTCTTCCTTACCTTCAGAATCCAATTTCACAAACGCTATCATTCCGAAATTATCTCCAACTACCGCGTATCCGTTATCTTCTGTCTGGATCATATCGTACGCTACGCTGCTGACCGAACTGTCATAACCAAAGCGATAATCCCACTGTTTTACTCCGGAAGAATCTGTTTTAAGAACATAGATCAAAGTGTGAAAAGCATGATTGAGACCCACAAGACAACCTGCGACTGTATACCCTCCGTCTTTTGTTTCTATAGCAGAATAGCCTTCATTGGGCATATCTTCAATTGTAATGCCTGTTACTTTCTTATCCCATTCATATTCGCCGTAGCTGTTTAATTTCTTCATTGTCATAAAAGTATATATCTGACTTGAAGAGTCTGCTGCGACCGAGTCCGACCTGCATCCTGCAATGTATCCGCCGTCGGTAGTCTGTCTTATCGAATTTGCATTATCATCACCGGTACCGCCGAAGGTTCTCTCGAAGGTGATCACTGAATAGCCTGATATTGTAAATAATAAGACCACAAAAACAATATTTTTCATATTATGTTACCTCTTATTTTAACATCATCATTTTTCTGCTTTGAACAGCTTTGCCATCAACACTCAGCTTATAGAAATATATCCCTGAATTCAATCCTTCACCATTGAAATTTACCGAATGATTTCCCGCAGTTTTCTTTTCGTTCGCAAGTGTACGAACCAACTCGCCTTTCGTGTTGAAAACTGACAGCATGACCAATCCTTCGGTTTTGAGTGAGTAACTGATCTCAGTTGACGGATTGAACGGGTTAGGATAGTTTTGGCGGAGCTCAGCTGTCTGAGGCAGGAACGGGCTTTTGATCTCAGTACCGTTCTCGTCAGTCTTGATTATCCACGTATCTTTTCCGCCTGCTCCGAATGAATCTGTATAGCCTGCCAAAATATATCCACCGTCAGCAGTTTGCTGAACGGAATTTGCGACATCATCGCCTGATCCTCCGAATGTGTGTTCCCAGAGAACATTTCCGTCTGTATCCGTTTTAAACAGCCATACTTCCTTCCCTTCGCTGCCGAAAGATTCTGTCATACCTGTAATAATGAGATTCCCGTCAGATGTTACATTAACAGATGATGCAGTATCATCAGCTGTGCCCCCATAAGTTTTATTCCATATCTCATTACCCAGAGAATCAGACTTTATCAAATAAATATCTTTTCCACCATTGCCGAAAGATTCTGTATAACCTGCAATATAAATAAAATTATCAAGATCTAAGACCGAAAAAGCTTCTTCATTTAACACAGAACCGAAATATTTTGTCCAGATTTCATTGCCGAGTGAATCGGTTCGTGTGACTGAAAGATCATATGATTCGTTATCGTAATCATAAGTGTTTCCCGCAATCAAATAACCGCTGTTATATTTAATTATTGACCTACCTGATGAAGTGTTAAGATAATATTTATTCCACTCTTCATTACCGAGAGAGTCAAGTTTTACAATTCCTGATTCAAAATAATATATACCCGTGAGGG
>DMTS01000213.1 GCA_003477045.1 Candidatus Delongbacteria bacterium | reverse complement strand
TACGGTCAAAAGATCAGTTCGCTCGATCTGAAAGCGAATTATAAAAATAAATTATTAAAACTGGAATCTAAACTTCTGAAAGCAAAAGACGGGATAATTGATATTTACGGGAACATTGATCTAAGTTCAGTTTTTGAAAAAGGAATAATCTCTTCTGAACCTAAATTTGATAAAATTATTTATGAGATCATGATCAATACCGATAAATTCAGCCTTAAAAATATTTCGAATATGCCTGATACAAAACTCGATATCCATCTTGATATTAAAGGAAAGGGAATAAAACCGGAAGATATAACAGCCAGCGTTAGCATAAATACGCAGCTTACCCCGTTTTCTTTTAAAGATTTTAAATTGAATAAGCCGGCTGATCTTAAAGCCGATGTAAACTGGGAAAACGGGAAACTGGACAGTAAGATTTATTTAAATGCAAAATCTCTGGAATGGAAAGAATATAAACTTTCAGAAATTGATCTTTTATGCACAACGAACGAGGCCGGATACATTGAGGTGAAAAGATGCGACCTGAGGCTGAACAGCTCAACAGTAAGTCTCAAAGGAAATACAACACTCTTCGATAAAGACTGGCATATTTTAAAAGATCCGCAAATAAATGTTTTTCTGACCGGAAAAGATGTACTCACGAAAGAACTTTATCCCGCCGTTGATACTAAACTAAATTTTAGTGTGAATGCGAAAGGCAGGCTGAATTCGCTCTCAGGAAATTTTGATCTAAATACATCAGAAATAAAATATTCAGGCGTGGAGATAGAGAATATATCGGTAAATGGAAAGTTTTCAGGCAGAGATATAATTTTAGAGAGCCTGAATATTGCATGCGGCGGCGGAAACATAATTGCGGATGGCAGGATCTCCGGCCTTAAGACTTTTGAATCAAAATTGCAGGCGGAGAAATTAAGAATAGATTTATTGTATCCTGAGATAAAGGAAACTTTCAGGGGCGAAGTAAGCTTTGATATTACAGCAGACGGAGATTTCAAAAATCCGGCGGTTAAAGGCTACATTGAACTTAATAATTTATTGGCGGCTGGAAAGCCCCTGTCGGATATGAAGGTTGATCTATCGCTTACCGATCTGCTGGCTGAACTCTATCTTGATCTGGGATTTGATGTAAAAGCGAAAGTAAATTTTAAAGACAGTGATTATTCTTTCAGGGCTGATTTTAAACAATGGGATTACTCTTATCTGATCCCGGACAGTATGAACAGAAAACTGAACGGTTCTATAAACGGATCCATAGAAGGGAACGGGAATTTGAAACAGCTGCACGGATATAATGTTAAAGCGGATCTTGATTCGATTGTTTTAAACATGAAAGATAAAAACATAATTTCAGGCAATAAATTCAAAGCTGCGTTTACAAAAGGTATGCTTAAAGTTGAAAAATTCAGGTTTTCCTTATTAAACGAGGGTTTTATTCAGGCGGAAGGGGATATGAATGCCGAAAATAAATTGAATTTCAGTATTCAGACAGATCTGCCTATACAGTCTTTAGGAGCATTTCAGCCGGAACTTTACGATTCTCAGGGAAACATTAAATGTGATTTTAATATACAGGGTTTATTGACCGTGCCTGAATTGAAAGGAAAAATAAATCTTGAAAAGATAGCTTTCAGTGTTCCGGTTACTCTGCAGAAAGTTTACGATCTTAACAGTGAAATTATTCTTGATCCCGCTAAAATAGAAATTAAATCTTTTTCAGGCAGGATAAAAAAGGGAAAATTCAATTTAGAAGGCAGCATAGATCTATCGCATAACCAGATACAATCTTCCAATCTGAATTTTAACAGCGTCGCTCTACCTGTGATTTACCCGGATTACTTTGAAGGGATTCTGACTTCAGACCTAAATTATTCAGGTAACCTTTCTAAAGGCAGATTAAGAGGCGATCTTGTGCTCATGGAAGGATTGTATTATCAGGATTTTGATCCGTTCGGTAAAGTTTTTAAAGATAAAGGAACAAAAATTCTGAAAAGCGCGGCAAAGAACGATTCGCTGCCTGATGTGAGTCTTAATATTACACTAAAAAGCCGTCATCCGATAGTAATAGACAACAGCTCCGCCTTTATTGAGCTGAATCCTGATATAGAGATAAAAGGAACGCTCTCCGATCCGCTTATCACCGGAAGGACAACGATGGAAAAAGGCGGATTTATAGTTTTTCAGAAAAACACTTTCTCGATAACGAGAGGGGTACTGGATTTTGCTCCGGTTCACGGAATGCTTCCTACAGTTGACGTTAAAAGTGAAGCGACCGTAAGTGATTTTACCGTATTTCTTTCTATCTCCGGTAATCTGGGCGATCCGAGATTTTCGCTGTCATCAGTACCACAGAAGAGTCAGGCGGACATATTAACGATACTACTTCTCGGTAAGAATGTAAATGAATTTCTGAAAGGTAATGAAACTGCCGTTTCCGGTACCAAGGAAAAATTTCTCGCGAACTGGATATATAATACATTTCAGCAGGATATTGCAAGAAATTTCGGTCTCGACTATCTTGAATTCACAGTTTCGGACGGTTTTTCGGCGGACGATACTTCCGGCACGGGTTTAACGATAGGTAAAAACATATCTGACAGGCTGATATTAAAATATTCAGCTTCAAATGATGCGTCGAAATTCATTCAGAAGGGGATAGCTGATTACCAGTTTTTTGAAAATATAATTTTCAGCGGTTTTCAGACTACGGAAGGGAAATTCGGCGCGGAGATCAAGTACAAACTGGAGTTCAGATAAGATGAGTCATCAATTCAAAATATTTAGAGCGATCCTTACAGCTGTAATAATTTCAGGCTTTTTTATGCATTTATTATGCGAAGATGAAATAAAAAAAGCTGTAGCCGCCGATAGAATATCCGACATAAAATTTCACAAAATATATCCTTTTTTCTCAAATGAACTGCTTGATATCATGTCAATATATGCTGGATCGGTCTTCGATTCGGTAAAAGTGTTCAGACAGAAAGAAATTCTCCGCGAGTATTATAACGGAAAAGGTTACGATTCTGTAAATGTTAAGATCAAATCAGAAAGAGAATCTAAAAAACTAATTAAATTAGACATAAAAGTCTTAAAAAGCGAATATTACGCTCTTGATAAAATAAATGTAAAAGGAAATAAATATTTCTCTGATTTCAGATTGAAAAAGGAGCTGAAAACATACTGGAGGAGCTGGCTGCCCTGGGATGAACCGGGAAGGTTTATTCCGGATGAGTTTGAGACTGACAAAAAGAAGATCGAAGATTTTTACAGAGGGAGAGGTTTTGCCGATATCGAAATTGAAAACTCTTTCAAAAAGGATTCAGCCGATAATACCGCAGATATAACATTCGATATTGAAGAGGGGCCGCTCTATTATATAAAAATAAAGGGCAATCATTTTTTTTCAAAAATGAGGCTTAAAAAACAAATTAAACTGCTTTATCAGGGCAGAAGAGGCGAAGTTGCAGTCAGGCAGATCGTAAGAGCAATAAAAGAAAGATACACCGAACAGGGATTCAATGATGTAAAGATCGAATGGAAAGATTCAATAAAAGTGTTTAACCATGTGCCTAATAAAGAGGTAACTATTTTCATAAAAGAAGGAAAAAGGATCGAAATTAAAGGTATTCATATTAACGGGAACAAATCCTTTAAGGCAAAAAAGCTCAAGCCTTATATGAACAGCGTGGTAAGCAGATGGTGGAGATGGACGGATTATTTCAATAAAGCATTCTGGGAAGATGATATCAGGAACCTGAAGGCGTATTATGAACAGAGAGGTTTTTTGTCGCCGGAAATATCAGGGCGTCTGAAATACAATTCGGATAACAGTATAGTGACCATAAGCATTGATATCAATGAAGGCGTCAGAACCTATGTTAAAACCGCGGAGTTTTCGGGTGCCGGCGAAATTATCAGGAAAGAAGAGAAACGGATCAGATCGTCGCTTGAAGGGGCTTATTTCAGTTACGGCAGACTAAAGGAACATACTGATTATTTAAAAGGATCGCTGGCAGCTAAGGGTTATATTTATTCAAATGTGAAAAACACAGTGATATTCAGTGAAGACAGCGCAACCGCGAATGTGAAATTTGAAATTGATTCGGGCAGAATTGTCAGCACCGGAAAAATTTATATCGCCGGCAACCTGAAAACAAAGCCTTACAACATCAAAAAACAATTATTGGTTAAAGAAAATGAAAAATTCTCAATTCTCGATATGGCTGAAGGTCAGAGGAACCTGAGAGACCAGCAAATTTTCAAATCGGTAAATATGAAAACACCCGGCATTGAAGACAAAAAAGATACACTTGATATCCTGATAGAAGTTGAGGAGTACCCTCCATACTACATCCAGAGTTCGGGAGGATATGAAAGTTTCTCCGGCCCGTTCGTGAGCTTTTTGGCAGGGAATAAAAATCTTTTCGGGAGGAATAAGGAGTTGAGCTTCAGTGCAGAAGCCTCATTTGTAAAGCAGGCTGTTACCTGCGAACTTTCCGAACCGGCATTTTTTCACCGTAATATATCGGCGAGTGTTGCAGGCTATTGGGCAAGAGAATTCAATTTTGATCCTGATTTCGAAACCAGAACTTTAGGATTAGGAACCGGCTTTAATTATAAATGGGAGAATAAACTTCAGAGTTCAGCTCTTGTTCAAATTGAGAACAGGGAACTATACCAGAAAACTGTACTTGGAGAAGATTCTAATATCTTCAGAAACATCGGCAGGTTAAGAATAATGCAGTCATGGGACAGAAGAAATTCGTTCTTAAGGCCGAAAAAAGGTTTCTTTACTTCTTTTGAAACGGAGTTTTCAACAGGGCTGAACAATAATCGCGATGATTTTATAAAATATATGTATGATTTTAAATATTTTTACACACCGCTGGAATTTATAACCCTCGCATTTTTTACTCAATTCAATTACATGCAGGTCATCAACCCGGAATTTCAGCCTCTGGTTGACCAGCTTTTCTATCTTGGCGGAACAGGCACTGTAAGGGGTATAAATGAGAAAATGTTCTTAACGGACAGTGAAGGCAATTCTGTAGGAGGAAAAGTAACGGCATTAGCTGTTTTTGAGTCAAGGTTCGTATTCAGAGAGAAATGGGAGATCCCGATTTTCTGCGATACAGGATTATTGACAAAGAGATTAGACGGAGACAAAGGTAAGATCAGAACAACAGTCGGTACAGGATTAAGACTTATTACTCCGATAGGCGCGATGGGAATTTTATACGGATTCCCTACTGATGTTAATGAAGGCATATTAAATGGAGTATTCCATTTCTCGTTAGGATATACTTTTTAAACAGGCTTTCTTCTGACAGGCATGGTCATACAGCGGCATCCGCCGCCGCCTCTGGATAATTCAGACCCGTCTATAGTAATTACGAATTTATCATATTTTTTTGCATCGATCTTTCCCTGAACAATATCTTTGGCCTTAATTATCTCAAATCCGTTCTTGTTCATTTCTTCAAGCGTGTAAACATTCCTGCCGTACCCGATAACCTGACCCGGAGCTATCGCGAAGAAATTAGCTCCGCTGTGCCACTGTTCTCTTTCCTGAATGTATGAATCGGAATTTCCTCCGCAAAAGAT
>DMTS01000001.1 GCA_003477045.1 Candidatus Delongbacteria bacterium | reverse complement strand
AATATTGCCCTTATTTTGTGACAAAATTATTTAATATTTGGGTTGATTTTGTGTAAATATATAGCTATCTTACCAATATCTGCAACCGGAGGATAAATTGTTCCAGAGAAATATCCTGCATGAACTTGATAAATGGAAAAGTAGCAGATACAGAAAACCTCTTATTCTGCGTGGAGCCAGGCAGGTAGGCAAAACTACCGCGGTTGAAATGTTTTCAAAAAAGTTCAAACAGTTCATACATCTCAATCTTGATAAAAAATCAGATCTTGTACTTTTTGAAAATGATAATTTTAATCAGCTTCTTGATTCTTTATTTTACATTAAAGGGATGGAAAAAGACCTGAAAAACACACTTGTCTTTATTGATGAAATTCAAAATTCCCCAAAAGCTGTTGCATACCTAAGATATTTTTATGAAAATGCACCCGATCTATATGTAATATCAGCCGGATCGCTACTTGAATCATCTATAGATTTTAATTTTAGCTTTCCTGTGGGCAGATGTGAATTTTTAAAAATGAACCCCTTATCTTTCAGAGAATTTCTGGTGGCATTGAAAGAATCTCAAAGCGTCGAACTAATAGATAATTGCACTTTTCCTGAGTACGCCAACGAAAAGCTCTCTGATTTGTTTTGCGATTATGCTTTGACTGGAGGGATGCCTGAAGTTGTAAAAGTTTACGCTGAAACAAAAGATAGAGTTCAGATCAATAAGATTTACGAAAGTCTATTAATTTCATACATGGATGATATTGAAAAATACGCAAGGAACACAAATCTGTCCAAGGTACTTTCTCATTCTCTTAAATCAGCTTTTATACTAGCAGGAGATAGGATAAAATTTGAAGGTTTCGGCAATGCAAGTTACAAATCAAGAGAGATCGGGGAAGCTTTAAGAACTCTTGAGAAAGCAATGATCCTGAAACTCATCTATCCTTCAACAAATAATAATCACCCTTTTATGCCTAATCAAAAAAAGTCTCCCAGACTACATGTTGTTGATACGGGATTATTAAATTATTTTTCAGGGATACAGCAGGAAATGTTTCTGTCACGAGACATCACTGACGGAAATCTCGGCAGAATATACGAACATATAGTTGGTCAGGAACTTGTCGCAAAATCTTTCTCTCCTTTGGATTCGCTAGCTTTTTGGGTAAGAGAAAAAAACCAGTCAAGCGCCGAACTTGACTACCTGTATCAATACAACGGAAAGTTTTATCCGGTCGAAGTAAAATCCGGAACAACCGGAACATTGAGATCTCTGATGCAGTTCATTGACGAAACGGGAATCACCGCTGCGGTCAGAGTATATTCGGGTAAATTCAGGATCGAAAGTGCGACTACTCCGAAAGGAACTATTTTCAGGCTTATGAATATACCATTCTACGCAGTACCTGTGTTAGAAAAACTGATCGAAAAATATTTTATCGCAAATAAAGGGAAATAAATGTCAGAACTTATAAGGCTTCAAAAATATCTCGCCGATAAAGGCGTAGCTTCACGCAGAAAGTGCGAGGAATTCATAACCGACGGACTAGTCAAGGTCAACGGCAAAGTTGTTACCGAGCTCGGAACCAAAGTCGATCCTGATAAAGATGTCGTTGAAGTGAATGAGCAGGAGATCAAAGCGATAAAATCCGATTATATCTACATTATGCTCAACAAGCCTGTAGGATATATCACTTCGCTAAAACAGACCGACTCATCTTCCCCGCTCGTGACTGATCTGTTAAAGAATATTAAGGAAAGGGTTTACCCTGTCGGCAGGCTCGATAAAGATTCATCGGGACTTCTTCTTTTAACCAATGACGGCGATTTTGCGTATAAGCTGATGCATCCTTCATTCGAGAAGGAAAAGGAATATATTGTGACTACTATGGAAACCGTCACAAGAACGATGATCGAGCGGTTTCAGAAAGGCATCATGATCGAGGGTGTGAAAACCCAGCCTGCGATAGTCAAAAGGATCGAGCTGACCAAGATCAGCATCATACTCAAGGAAGGCAGGAACAGGCAGATCAGGAAAATGCTTCAGAAGGTCGGCAACACGGTATCATATCTGAGGCGTGTCCGCATCAACAATCTCACGATCGGCAATCTCAAAGAAGGCGAATACCGCTTTCTCACCAAGGCTGAAGTCAGGGATCTGATTGACTAGTGCGCAAATCCCCTTTAAATCATAATATTCGGGGATTGTAATCCCTTTTTATTATGTTTTTTCGGGGATTCAAATCCCTTTTCATTATGTTTTGTGTTGCATTTTTATTATTCTTTCATTATATTGATTGTAAATTATCACTTTATTGCGAGGTGCATTGATGATCAAAAGGGCTCTACAGGTACAGATAGAAAAGAAATTCTTTAAAAATAAAGCTATCATACTCATAGGTGCGAGACAGACCGGCAAAACGACTCTGATAAAAAACATATTGGATTCAAGAAAAGAAAAGATCTTATTTTTCAACGGTGATGAAGCCGACATTAATGATATTCTTGATCAGTTGACCACAACAAAGCTGAAAGGTATAATCCGCGATCATAAGATAGTGTTTTTTGACGAAGCACAAAAAATAAACAACATCGGTACTGTTTTGAAGCTTATTGTAGATAATTTTAAGGATGTGCAGGTAATAGCTTCAGGATCATCTTCTTTCGAGCTTATGAATAATCTTAACGAGCCTCTGACCGGCCGGAAATATGAATTTCACCTCTACCCTCTTTCTTACAGCGAGTTAGTAGGTAATTTCGGTATTGTGGAAGAAAAAAGAAATCTTGAAAACCGTCTTATCTTCGGGTCGTATCCCGATATTGTTTCTTACCCTGAGGATGCGGAAGAGCACCTTAAACTTCTTGCCGGTAGCTATTTATATAAAGACCTTCTTATGCTTGAGCAGATAAAGAAACCCGTGCTTCTTGAAAAGATACTGAAAGCTTTGGCTCTTCAGATCGGAAGTGAGGTATCTTATTCCGAACTGGCCGGTTTAGTTGAATCAGATAAGAAAACGGTTGAGAAATATATTGATCTGCTTGAGAAAACATATATCATTTTCAGGCTGCCTGCGCTTAATAAAAATGTCAGGAATGAGATTAAGAAAGGCAAGAAAATATATTTTTACGATAATGGTATTCGTAATGCTCTTATTTCAAATTACAACCCTTTAAGTATGCGGCAGGATACAGGGGCTTTATGGGAAAATTTTTTAATAAGCGAACGTAAAAAATACTTATTAAATAATCAAATATCAGCTAATATCTATTTTTGGCGTACGACANNGCTTATCCCGACCACGAATTTCTGACCGTCACGACGAGAAATTATGATGAATTTTTAAATTTGGAGTAAAACCTGAAAGCTTTTATAAAACTATATCATGATTTCCCATTAGTATATATCGTTCTTATAACTGTAATTATAACTTTCATTATTACTTCGGCAATAACATTTCGTAAGAATAAAAAAGCTGGTTTCGATTATTCTTATGAATTTATAGTAGCTGGTGTTATCATCTCCCAATTTATAGTTGTAGCAAATAAACTGTTGATGGGGCTGTTCTTTATCTTTTTTATTCTTNNATAATTTTTAGAAATAAGAGGAAGTTTTATAACGGAAAACATTTAATTATAGATTTTCAGATCATCTTTATAACACTTTTCTCAGCTTTGGTAATGTTGTTATTCGCGTTTTCTTTCCCAAATGATTTTTCTAATGGCATTAGTACTTTTTTAATTGCGATATCATTATACTATTTAGCATTCTCTGCTATGCAGATATTTGCTTTTTCAAAAAAATCAGATGTAAATAATGTTCCTAAAAGTGATGTAGTTGAGAATATATTGTCTAGCTACACTTTAGAATCATTAGAAAGGATAAAAAAAAGGTTTAATAGATATTTAATTTGTCTAATCTTTTTTACTTATTGGTTAATACAATTAAGTGAATTTCGTTAAAAGGAGTTAAAACACTTATGATACAGGTAAAAAAAGCGAACGGAGAACTTCAACCTTTCTCAACCGAAAAGCTGGAACGGTCATTGAGAAATTCCGGAGCTGACAGAGTTCTGATCGCTGAAATACTTAAAGAAATAAATTNNCAGCGAATTAACAGCTGAAATTATCAGAGAAATAAATTCGTGGATATTTGAAGGTGTAACTACAAAAAGAATATATGATTCAGCTTTTGCCTATCTGCGCAGGAAAAAGCAGTCCTCATCCATAAGGTATAAATTAAAGCAGGCTCTAATGGAACTCGGACCCACCGGGCATCCTTTTGAGCATTTTATCGGAAAAGTGCTCGAAAATCAGGGCTATAAAACTGAAGTTGCTCAGATCGTCCCCGGTTTTTGTGTTACGCATGAAGTTGATGTCATCGCCACGAAAGAAAAACACCAGCTCATAGCTGAATGCAAGTACGGTCAAAGCTCAGATAAATCCGTCAGCGTTCAAGTGCCGCTTTATGTCCATTCCCGCGTGAACGATATAATCAGGATCAGAGAAAAACTGCCTGAATTTCAGGGCTATACTTTTCAGGGCATGGTCGCTACAAATACAAGATTTACGCAGGATTCGATAACTTACAGCCGGTGCAGCGGGCTTAAGCTTCTCGGCTGGGACTACCCTGAAGGACAAGGGCTGAAAGATCTGATCGACAGAGAAAATATTTATCCGATAACCGTGCTCCAAACGCT
>DMTS01000186.1 GCA_003477045.1 Candidatus Delongbacteria bacterium | reverse complement strand
CTGTATATCAGACCGTAGCCGTCAATAAGATATAATTTTTTTTCCCGTGTATCGCTCAATTAAAATTCCTTATGGATTTTTTCCAAAAAATAAGAATTTTATGTTATAATTGCAAATGAAAGATAGGGGCAATATGTCTTATTTGCTTCTCGCTACTCGGAATCCCAGATAGAAATAAGTGTCATTGGGGTTATAAAGATTTCTGCAGCAGATCCTTGAACATTTATCGTAATTGTACCAGCTTCCGCCCCGAATTACGCGGAGAAAACCTTTATTCGGTCCTGATGGATTCGATCTGCTTTTGCCTTCGGCCGGGTATACATCGTACCAGTCCCAGCACCACTCGCTGACGTTACCAGTCATATCGTAAATTCCAAGTTCATTTGGTTTTAGGCTTCCAACTGAATTGGTCGAATCTCTGCTGTTACCCTCAAAAACCGCCACTTCTTTAATATTGTTGCTGCCGCTGAAAATGGACTTGATGTCTCTTTTACCGCCTGCTGCCGCGTATTCCCATTCGGCTTCTGTCGGCAGCCTGTATCCGTTCGCTTTGAAATTACAGGAAATGTCGCTGTCTGTGCCTGAATAACATTTTTGAAGTCCATCGATCTCGCTTAGTCTATTACAGAATTTTACTGCGTCGAACCAGGTTACATTCTCCACAGGAAGACTGTCGTTTGTAAATTCTGAGGGATTATTCCCCATAACAAAATTCCATTCGGCCTGTGTTGTCTCATATCTGCTCATATAGAAGCTGTTAACGTTCACTCTATGAATGGGTTTTTCGTCAGAGCATCCGTCTCCGCCCATTAAGAAAGCTCCCCCGTCAACGAGCACATATTCACCGCCGATATCAGGACCTCTCTTAAGTTTGATCTTTCTTTTTTCAGCTTTATCTTTTTCGATCATAATATCTTCCGTATGGCTCTTATGGCCTTTTTTACTCACTTTAAGCCTGTATTTGCCAGCAGGCAAACTGCTGAAAGTTTTGCTTCCGACTGCTGTATATTTATCTACTCCTTCCTCCCACAACTCCGTCAGACAGCTGTCCGGCAATGTATTTACCTGCACAGTGCCAGTCGGAAAATCAGGGTACATCATAAGGGTTTTAAGCTCTTTCTCAGCCAGCGACACGGTTTTCTCAAGAGTCTTAACGCTGTCCATTTCGATTATGATACGGTATTCACCTGGATTTAGTTTAATATTCTCATAATTCTTTTCAATATCGTTATTAATATAAACTCTTGCCTTTTTAAAAGTATTCAAGATCAAAGTAGCTCTAATGTCTTCGAAAGTATATTTTTTTCTGGTTTCGGGTGCTTTAACTACGATAGTTTCCTCAATATCGGGATATCCTTTATATGACAGACTTATCAGATGCCTTCCGGACGGATAATCAAACTCGACCGGGGTAGTCCCAATCTCTTCATCTGCTATAAAAACCTCAGCTCCTTCGGGTTGCGAACTGATAAATACCTTAGCAATTTTAACTGTAAATCCGGCAGAGGACGCTTTTAAAGAATCCTGAGCTGACGAAGACGCGAATATAACTGACATTAATATCAGGAACATCGGTTTCATTTTTACCAACTGTGCGTATAATTTTGTTTGCTCTATTAATATAATGAACATTTTCATAAAAACCTAATAAAATATTTCTTTTTCATCCTGTATTTGATATATTGGTATTCAATTTATTAAAGGAATTTTTGTGACAAGATATATGTCGATAGATTACGGGGATGTTAGAATAGGACTGGCGGTTACAGATCCTTTGAAGATTATTTCTTCCGCGTATAGAACTATTAAAAACGATGGTATTGCTTCGGTACTCGCGGTTTTGAAAGAAGTTATTATAAAAGAAGATGTGGAAAGGATAGTTCTTGGTCATCCTGTAGGACTTGACGGAAATAAAACAAAAAAAACGATTCAGGTCGAAGAATTTGCCGAAAAGCTTAAAGAACTGGGGATTGAAGTTATACTTCTTGATGAAAGTTTTACTACGAAAAGGGCGCACGACATACTTCATTCTATGGGAAAAAAGACAGGGGACAATAAAGATAAGATAGATATGATAGCTGCCCAGGTGATACTTGAAGATTATTTGAGGACAATCGAATGACGGATCTCTTCTCCCAATTCAAAGTTCCGGAAAGCATGAAACGTCCTGACGGTTCGTCAAGGTTTGCATTCGTTACTTTTCTGATGATGAATGACAGCTATCTTGCTTCGACTCTCCTATTAGCTTACGGGTTGAAGAAACAGAATTCGCAGGCTGATACCGTCTGCATGGTAACTGAAGAAATTGACGAAGAAACGATCGCTCCTCTTAAGCTGATATACGATCATGTGGTCAGAGTAAAAAGAATTTTCGTACCGCACAAAGAAAGAAAAGGCAGGGAGGACAGGCCTCTGTGGTTTACCCGGCTGAACTCGCTACTTTTAGGTCCGGACGGAAATTACGGACTCAATTATGAAAAGGTCTGCATTCTGGACGCAGATGTTTACCCTATCCGTCATTATGATTCTTTATTCAGCGTGCCTACTCCTGCCGGAATGCTAAATGAAAAAAAATCCAACTGTCTCGAGTGGGATGAGAATGGGAAATACATTTATCCCGGATCGATAAAAAAGGAAGGCAAATGGAACTGGCATAAACTCTATGAGCCTGTCGCGCCTCACGGTTCGCCTATTCCTAAAGAAGTAACTGACCGTCCGCTTCACGATCCGTCGAATCTTGGTCTGAACGGTTCAATTTATGTGTTCGACACAGATGCGAAGGAGCTCGAAAGCATAATTGAAGACGTAGATAAGCCCGAGATAAAAAGGTTGGTCGGCGATCTTTTCAAATGGCCGGACATGCAGTATTTTACGATAAGATGGTCAGGGCATTGGCACAGCATAGACATAAAATTCAGCTCTTTCAACGGTTATCCTTCTTTGAAATATCTTTGCGGTTGCCATTATTCCGGTTTCAAACCGTGGTATTTCAAACAGAAAGGCCTGAAGAATTATATGGAACATGAAGATTTCATTTTCTGGTATAAGAATTATATTTCCATGCTTGAATATTATCCGGAAATGCAGAATTTCAAGCGGTTGGCGAACATCAAAAAGAATATATTAACCATAAAACCGGAACTTAAATGACAAAAAAACCGAAAATATTTATCAGCGGGGTTGCAGGATTTTTGGGCAGCCACCTTGCCGACAAATTCATAGCTGAAGGCTACAAAGTTGCAGGCTGCGACAATCTGATCGGCGGATATCTGGATAACGTTCCGTCTGAAGTGGAATTTTACCAGTACGACCTCAATTTCCATAATTCCGTTGTAAAGATCACGAAAGACTGCGATATAATTTTCCACTGCGCCGCTACTGCTTATGAGGGTTTGAGCGTATTCAGCCCTTATTTTATAACTAAGAACATAGTTGAATCCACGGTATCACTTATAACGGCGGCGATCGCGAACAAGGCTGAACGATTTGTTTTCTGTTCATCAATGGCAAGGTACGGAACTCAGGAAAAAGTTCCTTTTACGGAAGATATGACGCCAAAACCGCAGGATCCCTACGGGATAGGCAAGTACAGTTCAGAGCTTTTCTTAAGAAACCTCTGTGAAACTCACGGGATGGATTATGTAATTGCCGTACCGCATAATATAATCGGACCGCGTCAGAAATATGACGATCCCTACAGGAATGTTGCCAGCATTATGATCAATCTGATGCTTCAGGGAAGGCAGCCGATCATTTACGGTGACGGCGAGCAGAAAAGATGTTTCAGCTTCATTCAGGACGACATTGATATTTTATACAGGCTGGCTTTTGAAAAAAGCGCGGTCGGCGAAGTGATAAACATCGGTCCCGATGATGAATTTGTTACCATAAACCAGCTTGCGGGATGTATAGCTGAAATTATCGGATTCGATCTAAATCCCGAATACGAAAAATCCAGGCCGCAGGAAGTTCTTCTGGCCAACTGCTCGGCTGAAAAAGCAAGGCAGATGTTCGGTTATTCTCCCAAGATCCGGCTTAAGGACGGTCTCAGAAGTATGGTCGATCATATAAGAACCAGAGGAACTAAACCTTTTAAATACCACATTGATCTTGAAATAGTGAATAGTAAGACACCGGACACATGGAAAAACCGAAAATTTTAATTCAGACCGAAAAGTGGGCGGTCATCTTCAAGCCTGCCGGAATGGCAACCCAGCTTTCATATGACTCTAAAGGATCATCGCTTGAAGCTGTTCTAAAAAACACTCTCGAAAAAGAGCATATCTTTTTCCCGCACAGACTTGACAGGATCACTCAGGGACTTCTGCTTGTCGCTTTTGATAAAGAAACGGTCGCTTACTTCAATGATGAGATCAAAAATAAAAGAGTTGATAAATATTATCTCGCAAAGGTAGAAACAAAAATTCCCGATCCTCAAAGCCTGATCGGAGTACACAAAAGATTCATTAAAGTTGACGATAATATCAGCAGAATCGTAAAAAGCGGCGGACTTACGTCATTTCTTGAAATAATAGCTGTCGAAAATGCGCCAGACGATCCTGATTGCTATCATGTTTTGATAAAACTCCTGACAGGCAGAATGCATCAGATCCGCGTTATGCTTGCTGATATGGGAATTCCGCTCTGCGGAGATTTTTTGTATAATTCTGAGTCAAAAGGTAACGATTTTTATCTTGAATCTCTGATCCTTAGCTTTAACGATCCTGAAGGAACTAGAAAAACATATTTTTATGAAAACAATCCTGATCGGGAAAAGATCGGCAGTGGTATAAAAAAGTTACTCGATTCCGTTATTCAGCCGCTTTAACGGAATCTTCTATTGCTACAACCGGAGCTTTTAACTTCTCCAGTTCAGCTTCGAGCTCTCTATTTTTATTTCTGATATTTTCCATGCTGTCCTTTATCAGACTAACTTTAATTTCATAGCTCGACTTCATCTTGTCAACCTGATTTCCGTAATAAAGCCACGCGGCAAAAAAAGTCAGAATCACCGATACCGCTGAAATAGATATTATTGATACTAGGTCAATTTCTCTCTTTTTTGTAATAAATCCCATTTCACTTCTCCGTGTTTTTTTTAACCTAAATAGGCTCTAAGCGCTTTTGACCGTGATGTATGCCTTAATCTTCTGATAGCTTTTTCTTTGATCTGCCTTACTCTTTCCCTTGTCAGTCCGAACTTATCGCCTATCTCTTCCAAGGTCATCGGCTGATCCTGATCTATTCCGAAATAGAGCATTATCACTTCCTTCTCTTTATCCGTAAGGGATTTTAGCGCTAAATCTATTTCTTCACGGAGTGAGTCGTCGAACAACTGCTTGTCGGGTGAAGGCTGCTTATCCTCCTTAAGAACATCAAGAAGGCGATTATCATCTCCGGGCGCGAATTCCGCGTCTATGGACAGATGTTTTCCGGATATCTTTAAAGTATCAGTAATTTCAAGTTCAGTAGTTTCAAGCACAAAGGCAATTTCTTCGGGTGTCGGTTCCCTTTCAAATTTCTTTTCAAGATCGGTCATGGTTTTAGTGATCTTGCTCAGCGCTCCAACCTTGTTTAGAGGAAGTCTGACCACTCTGGACTGTTCTGCAAGAGCCTGAAGTATAGCCTGCCTGATCCACCATACAGCATAAGATATAAATTTAAACCCTTTTGTCTCGTCGAACCTGTGGGCTGCTTTTATCAGTCCCATATTTCCTTCGTTTATAAGGTCGATCAGTCCCATTCCCTGGTTCTGATACTGCTTTGCAACAGACACTACAAAACGAAGATTTGCCCTGACAAGTTTTTCCAGTAATTTGTCCTTGTCAGGACCTTCTTCATGCATTTTTCTCGATAGTTCTACTTCTTCTTCAGGAGTCAAAAGAGCTTCCTCGCCTATCTCCTGAAGGTATTTGTCAAGCAGCTGATTAGACCTTATCGGCCCGCTGTTCCCGTTATTCGCGCTCAAATATCCCTCCCCGGCTATTTTTGCGCCAGGTCATCAGGGCTTAACGAGCACATAATCCTTCGCGCCGTTCCTGATGAACTTGACGATGTAATTATCTTTTTTGCCTTTTAACTTCGATACCGCTTTCTTCAGGTCATCTACTTTAGCGATCTCGAAGTGTTCTCCCGAAACAATGACCTTATCGATCACATCCCCAACCTGGAGTTTTCCGAAAAGAACGGACTTATCGTCAATATCGGTTACAATTACGCCATTATCAATAGAAATATTAAACTTTTTTTTGTATTCGTCGGTCAGGTTCTGAACTTTTAGGCCGAGTAGATCCTCAGACTCTTTTACAGACTTTTCATCCTTTTGGTCAGAATCAGCCAGACTTGACCTGTCGCCTAATTTTACCGTTATATTTTTTTCTTTACCCTGCCTGATGACTTTGAAATCTATTTTCTTTCCGGGAGTATATGCCGCGAGATCAAATCTGAATTGTTCGAGATTCTTTATCTTTTTGCCGTCCATCTCGATTATGACATCGTCCGCTTTTATACCTGATTCTTCAGCAGGAGTGCCCTTTTCAACTGTAGCTACGAGAACTCCTTCCTGATCTTCTTTAAGGCCGAGAACCTGTTTTTCTACCTGATCAATGGCTTTGGGCATAATGCCGAGATATGCCCTTTTGACTTTGCCGTCCGTTCTTAAATTTTCAGATATTTTTTTAGCCATATTCACCGGGATTGCGAATCCTATCCCCTGAGCGACTGCGTTCACCGCTGCGTTTATTCCTACAACTTCGCCCTTGATATTCAATAGCGGTCCTCCGCTGTTCCCGGGATTTATAGCTGCGTCCGTCTGAATAAAGTCTTGAAATACAGGTCCGTTCTGTAGTCCAATCCCCGCTCTGTCTTTTGCCGAAACTACACCTACGGTTACAGTTTTCTCAAGGCTGTAAGGCGAGCCTATCGCTACTACCCAGTCCCCGACCCACAGATCTTCGGAATCTCCCAGCCTTGCAATATTTTTTTCTTCAAAAATTTTTTCAATTTTTATTACTGCGAGATCAGTTTCCGGGTCCGTTCCGATTATCTTAGCCTCGAGTTCTTCCCCGCTGTTCAGCCTTACAGTTATTTTATCTGCTTTTTCAACAACATGGTTGTTCGTCATTATATATCCGTCTGTTGTATAAATAAATCCCGATCCTTCCCCTTTCTGGATCTGCTTCCTTGTCTTTGGCTGCTGCTGCTGACGGGGAGTACCGAAAAAATTATCGAAGAACGGATCGGATTCAAAAAATCTGTCAAACGGAGATGTAAAATTATATTCGAAGCTTCTTTCTGTTTTTATATTTACCACTGCCGGCATCACTTCTTTCGCTATCACAGCAAATCTTGAATGGCCATCTCCGGAATCATAAATATCCAAAAGCCCTTTATTTGAGTTGCTTCCAGGTTTTAAGGCATCTTGCGCCGAAACTTTGTCGGTAAATTCGAACTTTGCTGTTAAAAGTACTCCCAAAAGAAGAAACACACCGGCGACCAATAGATTTTTCAACATTTTCATTTTTTTTCTCCTGTTCAAGTTAGTTTTAGCGTCATTTATACAATTCTTTTTTTTTATTTGTTCAGTAATTTCTAAAGAAGCGCGCTGAGTTTTATTTCACTGCCCTGCTCAATTTCTCCGCTGAGAAGCTTAACGGAAAGATTATTGAGAACCGTCTTCTCTATAAGCCTTTTTAAAGGCCTTGCGCCGAATACGGGGTCGTATCCTTTTTCGGTCAGATATTCCTGCGAAGCTTTGTCTATTATTATTTTTATATCTCTTTCTGCCAATCTCTTATTAACATCAGAAAGAAGCCTTTCGGTTATCTGAAGTATCACATCTCTGCTCAGCTTATTGAATACGATTATGTCATCTATCCTGTTCACGAATTCAGGTTTTAATACTCTTTTTACCATGCCGATAAGCTCATTCTTTTTCGCGTCCGTAACTTCTTCGACTCCTGCGAACAGGTCTGAACCCAGATTTGATGTCATTATTATTATCGTATTCTTGAAATTGACGGTTCTTCCTTTATTATCAGTCAGCCTGCCGTCATCAAGTACCTGAAGCAGAATGTTGAATACCTGCGGATGAGCTTTTTCTATCTCGTCGAACAAAACTATCGAGAAAGGTTTTTTTCTGACATCATCCGTCAGCTGTCCGCCTTCGTCGTAACCGACATATCCCGGCGGAGGCCCGATCAGCCTTGTTACTGAAAATGACTCCATGTACTCGCTCATATCTATTCTGACCATCGCAGAATCGGAATCGAACATGAATTCCGCCAGCGCTTTTGCAAGCTCTGTCTTTCCGACACCTGTTGAACCTAAGAAAATGAATGATGCTATCGGCCTGTTCGGGTCTTGAAGTCCCGCTCTGTTCCTGCGTAAAGCTTCTGAGACAACTTTAAGAGCTTCATCCTGTCCTTTTACCCTCAAACCGAGTAGCTCTTCCATCTTGAGAAGCTTATCTTTTTCGCTTTCGAGAAGCTTGTTGACAGGAATGTGCGTCCATCGTGAAATTATCTCCGCGATCTCGTTCTCGCCGATCTCTTCTTTCAGCATCTTTCTTCCGGACTGAAAACTTTCCATTTTAGCTGTAGCTTCATCAAGGATTTTCTTCACGGCAGGAATTTCCTGATAGCGAAGTTTTGATACTTTTTCTAATTCACCGTTCCTTTCAGCCGTTGATTCCTCATTTTTCAAGCTGTCGAGCTTCTTCGTATTCTCCCTGATGACGGAAATGAATTCCTTCTCCTGCTGCCAGTGAATTTTCAGTTCATCAGCTTTGGATTTTAATTCGGCAATTTCCTTATTTATATCTGTGAGTCTTTCTGCAGATTTCTTGTCCTTTTCTTTGCTGACAGCCTGCTTTTCGATCTCAAGCTGAATTATTTTTCTCTGAAG
>DMTS01000052.1:202-13249 GCA_003477045.1 Candidatus Delongbacteria bacterium | reverse complement strand
GTCAATGTCTGGTAACGTATGGAAAAACGCCACTGTGGCGTTTTTATTCATACGTTACACATGGTTCAGACGGATATACGCCTCTGTGGCGTTTTTTTTTACTATATGTCCAAGTTGTCCGGCGGACTGGCAATTTTTGCATCCTTTAAATACTATTTAAAGAATTAGTATTATAATCTTTGATTATAGTAATAACAAGATTATTTTTAGTTTTATTTCCAGCCGTAGGGGATGGGCAGGAGTTTGGATTCAAATGAGAATTCGAGACTGTCGGCAAGTTCATGAAAAAAATCTATTCCTGTAAGGCTTTCAACGCTGTCAATGGTAACAGTGTATTTTTCAAGATCTGTGCTTTGCGATTCCATGTTAAGAACGAATGCGAGCGGATGAAAATTCTTTCCCTTTCTGAGTATGGCAATTTTATAAAATCCGTCCGGGATTTCAACTCTCTTTTTTAATAAATCGATTTTATCATCAAAATAAGGTCCGGTGATAATCCAGGATTCATCATGACGAATGGTGAGATCATCGACAGCTCTTTCAAGATTGTTCCAGGTCTCACGGTTGAAATCCTGCTTCTGGGGTGATATATTTGTAAAATAACAGGATTCAAGTTCGCATTTTTTACTTCTGCCTTTCATGTCAGCCTGTCTGGCAAGATGTCCTCTATCGTATCCGGACTTTGTATAATCTCCATTAGATGCCTGAAGATCTATATCAAGCGAAGGATCGGGCGCGAATTTTCTTTCTTTGAGAAATTTCTGTCCTTTGAGATATTCTTTTTTAAGGTTATAGCTCACCCAACGCGGATTTAACTTTATGGTGTCGTAGCCTGAAACAAAGCCCTCATACTTAAAGATCATATCGTTCTCACAAATCGGGTAGCCCCAGAGAATATGTTCCTGTCCTGAGCCGGAAATGTTCATTTCTGAAAGTTTCTGTTTTTCTAGCCGGGGTTTGTAAATCAACAAATACCACAACAGGAAAATTATCAGGATTATTAAGAATATTTTTAATTTAGTTTTAAATCTCATTTTGTACCGCTAAAACTCTAACAAATATCCGCATCCATTTTCTGCCTGACTGACGGGATTGTATCTTACATGAAAATTCGTTTTCAGATATGAATTTATTCTCTTCAATTAATTTATCAAGTTTTTCAACCGCGGAATCTCCACTGTTATCTGAAAATGCGAGAAAAATCTTCCCTTTTGAAGAAAGTCTTCGTTTTGCCTGCATAAGAAATCTTCCGACCGTTTTCTGATCCTTATCATTTAAAGCAAGTTCGCTCCTGTTATTGGAAATTGAATCTATCCAGGGCGGATTAAAAATTATAATATCATATTTATCTTCAGTATGTTCGAAAAGATCTCCCGATCCCAGACAGATGATAGTATTATTCTGAGTCCTGCTGGTCAGTCTGTCTTCTATTTTCTCAAAACTTGCATTTTTGTTTTTCTCGAAATTTCTTATAGTTGAAGCTAATGCTTCCGGAAGAATATCCGAGAAATATATTTTAGATTGCTCAATTGATGCATCCGCTAGAAGCGTAAGCACGCCGGATCCGCAGCCCATATCTATTACTCTTTGATCCTTTTTTATGGATAAATTTTCAAAAGCGGATCTAAAAAGCTCTGTAGTTTCCTGCGATTTCGGTAAAAGAACATTTACCCCGGTCGAGATATTCATTTTTAAGGTTCTGATCTCGATATAATCTTTTAACGAGCTTTCAAGTTCAAGATAAAAATTATATGGTAGAAGAAATTCAATATTTTCAGAGACAAGATTCGGATCTTCACCGCAGAATGAGGCCAGGTAAGGCATGGCTATTTCTTCAACGAATGATATAAGTCTGTCGTTTTTTGAGATCACGAGCAGTCTGTTAAAAAGATCTGCCTTTATTTTATCATACTCTCTCTTTCTGTTCCTCGAAAAATCTTTTGAATTTATTCTCTGAAGCTCTTCGAAAGGAATAAGTTCATCTATCCGCTTAAGAATCTCCTTATATATTTTATCTGCGAATATTTTCTTTGAATTCGTAATAATTATAAATTTCCCGGTTTTAATATCCTTAAAAACCTTATTAAAATTTATTGTTTCATCAGATTCGTAAATCTTAAATGACGAACCGTTGGAGATCAGGTTAATAAAGAGTTCGGGTATGAAATATATTCTTTCTTTAACTTCTATCTGTTGCATTTCAGCCTTGTTTTTTTTGAAAGATAATTTAAAGCAAATGTTTAATCAAGCGTAAAACTTCAGAATTGTAATATTGCTTAAAGTAAAACTAATATTTATATTTATCAACTATGATACGAAATAAGAAACAAATATGGTTTTATTTAATTTTTATGGTTATGGTCTTTCAGTCCGGTATATTTTGTCAGACTGAAGATCATTATCCGAGGATCGGTATAGCCTTATCAGGCGGAGGAATAAGAGGGGTCGCCCATATCGGCGTTCTCAGGAGGCTTGAAGAGGAAGGGATAAAGCTTTATATGATCTCGGGCACAAGCATGGGAGCTTTGATCGGAAGTCTGTACGCCTTAGGGTATGATACATATGAGATAGAAAAAATCATAAAAGAAGCGGAAACAAAAGAAGTATTCACCAATAAACCTGAGAGAGATTATACCGAGAATTACCTGAAAAAAACATCCGACAGAACAGTTATCGAGCTCGAAATGACTGATGAGGGAATTCACCTTCCCAATGCTTTAAATAACGGCCATAAGATACTTAAAAAACTTAGAAAATATATGCTCACTTCAGAGTATTATAGTAAAAATTTTGATGAACTAAAATACAAACTCCGGGTGGTCTGCTCCGATATACAGAGTGCGGGGAAAGTTGTTTTTAATGAAGGCGATATGCCGATGATCATTTTGGGATCCATGTCATTTCCCGGGCTTTTCAAACCTGTTGTGTATAAAGAAATGAGGCTTCTTGACGGGGGTCTGACAGACAACATTCCGACAAGCGTACTTGAGAACTGCGACTATATACTCGCATCGGATACAACTCATGACACGCCGACAAAAAATCAGGAGTATAATTTTATCGAGCTTCTGGACAGAATATCCGTAATGATGACAAAAACAAATACAGATCAAAGTCTTTCACTGGCTAATGTCGTATTCAAACCCCAGATCGAAGATATCTCATTTACAGAGCTTGAAGATCCGGATTCTTTAATAAAGCTCGGGTATATGGAAGCCGACAGGAAGATCGATGAGATTATGAGGCTGATAAATTTCACCGCTTTCTCGAGAAATTCAACTGACGACCCTGAACTGTTAAATGTCGCTTTCAAAGGGAATTCGATATATACTGATCAGGAAATAATTTCTGAAATAGCAGAAATTATCAATGCGGGCGATATGGTCAGACATGTCGAAAGAAAGTACAGAAAGAACGGATTCATCCTGGCAAAAGCTGATATAATCAAAGGTTCGGAACGGGATACTTTAGTTATTTCGGAAGGTGTATTAAAGAAGATAGATATAATAGGTGACTACTCAACAAAGAAAAGCTACATCAGAGAAGAACTTGCGATCTCAAAAAATAAAATATTAAGGCTCTCAGATATTGAAGGAAGCGTGGATAATCTATACGGGACAGGCCTTTTCAGTAAAGTTAACTACGAAATAAATTATCATGAGAATAAAGTAACAATTTATGTAGAGGAACAGCCTTATTACATTGTCAGGCTTGGAGCGAATTATCAGACCGACCGGGGATTTTTGGGCCTTGTAGAGCTTGCAAATAAAAATCTGCATGGAAAAAGGGCAGAAATTTATGGAGGCCTCACATACGGCGAGAAATTCAACAGAATAGAGTTTTCTTATTACAATCCTTTCTTAAAAAAGTCTTCTCTTTTTTTTGAACTTCTTCCTTATTACCAGATGAAAGAAAGGGAGTTTTATACCGCCGATCATCAGAAAATCGAAGAAAACACATTAAAAGAAGAAAGGGTCGGAGCGAATTTCAATCTCGGATTTCAGATGTTCGACAATTATCAGGGTACGGTTTCGGTAGGGCAGGAATACATTGATTATATGGATATATACGGTCACAAAACTTCAGGCATCTTCAGGATACTTGCCGACAGCAGGAACGATCTTATTATTCCTTCAAGAGGAGTATATTTCACATGGAACATGGAAACAGGTATTCTCGGAGAAAGTATTTTTGATTATAAAAATCAGGAAAAATATCAGAAGATATGGTGGGAATTTTCTGTTTACAGCAATATTAAGAACATATTGAATTACGAGGCGGGTGTGTGCGGAGGTACGGGAGATAAGCTTGTACCGTTAACCGAAAAGTATTATATCGGAGGAATAAAAACCGTTCCGGGAATATTCTATGAAGAATACGCACCTACTCAATTTGTCAGGTTTAAACTCCGGCAAAATCTTCTGATACATGAAGCCACCATATTTGATACTTATATCACAGCAGGATATTATTTAAACGGTTTCTGGAATGACCCGGAGATCGAATGGGATTACAAAGATTTTCTTAATTCATTTTACTTCGGACTGACTTTGAATTCGGCATTCGGCCCTGTTGAAGCGGGATGGGGAGTCACGGCTGGGAACGGAGAGATCGAGAAAAACAACCGGCTCTTTTTATCTTTCGGCTACCCTATTCAGTAAAAAAAACATGTTAAATATTTTATATTTTTCTATTGACAATAGTTCAACTATAACTATATATTCGCAAGGAAAAAATTGAGAAGCAGAAAATTAGAATAAGGAAATGAAATGGTAGATTTTGACATTGACGAGATCATAAGAGCGATGCACGAAAAAGCTGAAGATATAACCTATTACCTGAATAAAGAAACCGGTGAGATCGTTTACATTGACGAGAACATTGCGACCGGAGTTGAGGATGAATACGAGCAGACGCTTACGGCACTTGAAGAGTGGAGCACGGATATGGAAGACGACGATATGTATCATGAAAAAATATATTCCCCGAATGAAGAGGTTGATGAGAAAGAGCTGATAAAAAGGATCAGATTTATAAAACAGGACGATTATGAGCCTATTCCCACATTAACTATTCTTGAAATAAAAAAGATAATTGAACAATACATGGACTCGGTTAAGGGATTTAACAAGGATCTTAAGGTCACAATAAAAACATCGATATCCAACCTCAATAATTTAGAAGAGATCGAGGAAGTTTTAATAAAGCACATCGGTGATAAGGAAAGATGGGACAATTACTATCAGACGGTTATAAGAAATAAAGTGCAGAACTGGCTTAAAGGCTTAGGATACGATTCATAATTTTTTTATACTTTCTTCGTCCAAAATTATTTATAATACGGTATGTTATATGAAAAAGGTATAAATACCGCTGCTGAAACCGTCTTTAAAGGCGGTATCGTTATTATCCCCACAGATACCATCTACGGATTTTCATGCGATCCGAGAAATGATCAGGCGGTCAGCAGGATCAGACAAATTAAAGCGAGAGACTCAAAGCCGTTTATAATACTGGATTCATCGTTAGGAAGGATTAAAGGTCAGTATTTCAATTCTGATAATTTTATAAATGAAGTGATAGATGTAATGGTCTCGGAAAAATTATGGCCGGGTAGAATTACCGTGATCGCCGATAAAAACAAGAATCTCGAGCTGGATTTTTTAAAAGAAAATAGTAAAATTGCCGTAAGATATACAGATAATAATGTGGTAAAAACCATTTGTGATAAAATCAGTTTCGGAATTGTCAGCACAAGCATTAATATTTCAGGAGAAAAAGAGGTCAATGATATCAGTCTGATCAGAGCAGACTGGACTGGCAGAGCAGACTTTATACTTGAGAGAAATACATTGGGAGAAAAAGCTTCAACGATAATTGAGCTTTTCCCGATTGAGAGGAATATCAGATTTTTAAGGGAGCCTGACAAAGAGTCAACTGAAAAAATAAAAAAAATTATTTCGGACAGGTTTGAAATATGTCGCTGATGATATATTCCCAATATACAAAACCTGAAGGAACGATCAAATTTGACGATCTGGTCATTAACGCCAAAAAAAAAGGAATAAAATACCTGTCGCTGACCGATCACGGGAATTTCTCCGGGATAACTGAATTTTATTCAAAATGCCTCGATTCGGGAATCAAACCTATAATAGGTATGGATCTTTTTACCGAGCTCGAAAATGGAAAATATATAAGAGTTCAAATATTTATAAGAAACTTCGACGGGTATAAAAGTGCGGTTAAATTATCAGAAAAGATCAGGGTCAATAGCAAACTGCATATCTGTTCGATCGAAGACATTTCTGATCTTAAAAACTGTTACCTATGCCTGAGCTGTTATAAAATCGATCTCATATCGAACCAGACAGAGGTCGAAACCGATTTCTACTATATCAGCGATCAGCTGTCAGCAAAAGTAAAAGAAGGCGGTGAGGTCTTCTATCACATACTTTATGATGAAGATCCCGATAACGAGAATATTACAAAAAAACTTCTTTCATTTCATAGTGAAACCGGTGCTCAACTTCTTGCCGCAAATCCTGTTTATTACTTAGAAGAAGGCAGCCATAAAATAAAAGAAATGGCAGCCAGAATTTCAGGTGAGAAATGCTGTGAAAAGCAGTTTAGGAATCAGTACCTGGGATGCACAGATGTTTTCGCGGAAAAATTTCCGTCTTCCGCACTCGAGAACAGGGAAAAACTATCCAGGTCCTGTCATTTTATAATCGATGAGGCACCTATTAAATTTCCCGTGTTTAAATTAAAAGGCGAAATTGAATATTCCTGCTATGAAACGCTCAAGGAGAAAACATACAGACTCTTATCTGAGCGGGAAGAGGAACTCAATGAGATCATTTTTGAAGAGCTTGCATATATAAGAAAATATAATATTTCAGACATTATTCTTTTTCTGATCGAAGTAAAAAATGATTTTTACGAAAAATATGATCAGAGTCTTTTCTTCTCTGGTTTTGTTAATGATCTTCATCTGGCTTATATATTCAACCTGACACTGTCATCGCCTGTTTTTACATCTAAAGACTATCATAGAGCTGTTCTTGCAGGCAAGAAACTTCATCCCCAGATCACGGTAATCGTGTCCCCGGAAAACAGACCGATGCTGTTTACATATCTGTCCGAAAGATTCCCTGCGGAATCGATCTGTTTTTTAAGCGAATATTCAAAATGGCATTTCATCTCGATCATGAATTCTCTTGAAAAAGAATATGGAGTTCCGAAAACGGTTTCAGAAGTAATGAACAAATACTACAACAAAAATTACAGATCGCCTGGTCAGATGAATGAAATATTAAAGGCTGCAGAGGTAGAAGAAGAATTAAAAAAAAATCCCGAATATAAGGAAGTTCTGATCTTATCCCTTTCTATAGATGACATGTTCAAGAATTATACGACCAATACCAATCAGCTTGTCCTAAGTAATGAAAATATCGGAAATATACTGCCTGTTACAAGCAGATCTCCGGAGCAGAACATTCCGGTATCTTTTTATAATATGAATACAGCAAAACATTTCGGAGTATGGAATATTAATATCGAATCAAATAACTATCCGGAGATCAGGAAATATTTCAGACTGGGTCCCGCAAAAGAATCGGGACTTAAGGAACTTTCAGAAGAACTTATTGTCAGGATCAAGAAAGACGAACTTTCAATGATACCCTACTTCAGCTATAATTATCAGAGAGAGAAATTTCTTGAGGTAAGCTCGGATCCGATGGCTAATCTTATATTGTATCTTGAATCCGGAAGGACAAACCTTTCTTTCATTCTTAACAGGCCTGCGCCGGAATATCCGGGCAAGAGGTATAAAAAGGAACTTAATATAACACGCGGTTTTATTGTTTTTAAAGAGCAGTTCCACTTCATATGCGATAAAATGTTTTCCTCAAAAGATGTTGCCGGATTAAAATCAAGGCTGCTTGAATCATCGGGGCTCATTCAATTCAATTCAGTACTTAACCAGATATCGGAAAAAAAAGGTTATTCGGAGAAATGCGAATATTTAAAAGCTGCGCTTCAGCCTACAGTATTTTATTCATCACTTTCTGAAATATCAACCAAAGTAATAATTTCTCTGAGAATGCTGGAACTAAAGACCAGAAATCCGAAAGAATTTAAAAAATTCATATTTCTCCGTGAGGTAGATTCGGATGATGAATGGAGGAAATATATTAAAGATATGCAGGAAGAAGGCTTCGTTTTTCAAAAAATAGCCATATCAAATATAACGAAAAAGGCTTTCTGCAAAGACGCATTTATTTTTTTACCTCCTTATTGCGTGAAGGGGATCTCGGTAAAAGTATCGGATTATATTTTTGACTTTATAGATTCAAACCGTATTAACGGATTTCAGGATTTTCTCGAAAAATGCGATAAAAATATTGTTAAACACAATATTATCGAAATACTGATAAAGATCGGATTTTTTGATATATTTAATCCGAACCGGAAGGAACTGGAAAATCTGAATGACGATTTTTTTAAATCGTTAAAAAAAGACGATAAATCACAGCCGGAACTGTTCGATGCATCGTCTGTAGAATTGAGTATTTCTTCAACCTCTGACTATACTGTTGAAACAAAAATGAATTTCGAAGAAGAATATACAGGGATCATTTTCAGTTGCATTGATGAATGCGACTGCGAGTTATGCAGGTACATAAAGATCAGAGACGGGCAGAATGTTAAAATAAATCGGAATATTTTTCTTGAATATACATTCGTTCTTTATATTTCATTTGAGAAAAACGATAACGAGACAGTTAGCGAACTATGTTCAGGTCTCACTGAAGAAGGCAACTGCGGCATCGAAATATATTTTTCCGATACAAAAGAAGTGTTAACGATGAAAAAGAAATTGACTTTGAACGACGGGGTTTTGTATAATCTCATAAGATTACTGAAGGAAATACCCTTTTATATTGAATTAAAAGAAAAAAGAGACCCATAGGTCTCTTTTTATCAGTTTATTTTTTTCTCGACTAAGCTCAAAATAGCTTCAACTTCATGATCGACTTCAGCCAGCAGATTATTCATTTTTTTCAAAGTTGACAATTTATAATTATCGGTATTATCGAACCCTGAAAGGTTGATCTTTACATTCAAACCGGCGGCTTTTACCCCGGATTCTATTAAAAGCGCTGCAACTCCTGCATCGCTCGCTGCGTTTTTGTTTCCTATCTCTGCAACTCTTTTTATAATAGGGTTAAGCTCCATGATGCAGCTCATTACTTTAAGCGGTATGTCAGTAGCTAAAACCGTTGCATTATAGTACTGTTTATCCGCTTTTTTGATCTCTTCAGGATCTTCTGATGATTTCGCTTTCGATTTGGCGCTTAGAGCATCCATAAGGATATTAAAAGCGTCCGTATCAGCGTCGATAAGGTTAAGAAGCTCATACTTTCTCTGCTGAAGATCTTTTCCAAGTTTATTTACTTCTTCGTTATGCTGCTTATAACCTTTTTTATCATAAGTCAGGTTCATGACCATTGCCCCGAGGGACGCGGCAAGGCTTCCGCAAAGTGCTGCAACGGATCCTCCGCCCGGCGCGGGAGCATCGGAAGAAAGCATATCGTTAAATTCAGTTATTGTCAGATCAACAAGCTTATTCGGTTTAGAGATCATATATTCAATTATTTTCTCTTCAGATTTAAACTCAGCCACATCTGATAGTCCGAGAGACTGGATTGCGATCTTAATCAATTCCTTTTCATCCGCCGCAGAACACGATCCCTGTTTCTCAAGATAATGAATCCCGGCTTTGATAACTGCATCTTTCGGAACTACTCCGACAATCTCGCTTCCGGTTACTCTCAAACCTCTTTCCGCAGCCTGTTTTGATATCTCGTCAAAAACATCATGCATAGAAGTAACATGATAGTTCGTTAAATTGATCGATATCTGAGCTCTTTTATAGTCGTCAACATACCACCCGATAGCTTTGCAGTTCTTGAACATTCCGGGCTGTTTCATTTTATTTCCGTCTTTGTCTTTTATAAATTTATCATTTTCATCTTTTAAAAAACGACCCTGTTCTCTAATATTGAGCGCTATGTCATGAGCCAGTTTTTCATTCTTTGTATTCAGATTTACATTATAAGCTATCAAAAAATCTCTTGCGCCCACTGCCGTAGCGCCTGCTTTCGGTCTGAATTCGCTAGGTCCCGCATCAGGTTTTCTTGCGGGATCCTTCAGGTTGGCTTCAAGAGCTTCATACTCGCCCTGTCTGACCCACGCAAGGTTCCTTCTTTCTTCAGAAGTCGCCGCATATTCATAAAAATAAACAGGATAATCAAGTTCTTTTCCGAGCCTTTCTCCAAGCTGATGAGCCGTTTTTGCGCATTCTTCCATCGTAACATCGCTTACAGGAATTATCGGGCAAACATCACAGGCTCCAAATCGAGGGTGTGCGCCTTTATGATTCGTCATATCTATCAGCTGATGGGATCTTTTTATTGCATTAAAAGCAGCTTCTTTCACACTTTCAGGATCTCCTACAAAAGTTACTACTGTCCTGTTAGTATCAAAACCCGGGTCGACATCAAGCAGCTTTACGCTTTTTATTTTTTTTATTTCATCCGTTATCTGATCGATCACAGACATATTTCTTCCTTCACTGAAGTTCGGTACGCATTCTACAATTTTCATGATATCCTCTAAAGTTAATTCTTTCAGGGTAGTAAAAATAATCAAATTAAAAATATATTCAAAACAATAATTTTATAATAATTTATTACATATATATAATAAATTCTATATTTTTTGGTTGACAATAATCAGGTTAAGTAATAAATTTACTTTCAAAAAAAAGGTGAAGAATAATGAAAAAGCTTTTTATATTTATTTTATTTTGTTTGTCTATATCGTTGTACTGCCAGGATTTGAAAAAAGCCCCTTCTTTCAGGCTTGAAAATACTGACGGGAAGATCATAGAGCTTGACAGTCTGCTCCTAAAAGGACCCGTGCTTTTGAATTTTTGGGCGAGCTGGTGTAAACCATGTAAAGAAGAGCTTCCGGAGTTCAATAAAATAAGTAATGAATATTCCGGCAAAGGTCTTAATGTTATTCTAGTCACTATCGACAAACCGTCAACCGTTTCAAAGGCCAAAAGCTTTCTAAAAACCAAAGGGTTCAACATGGAACTTTTAAAAGACTGCGACCTGAAAGTTATTAAAAGTTTCGGCGGCGGGGAATCTGTGCCTTATACCTTCCTGATCGATAAAGATAAACATATAACTTTTAAAAAGAAGGGTCAGACCAGTTACGGCGAACTTCTTAAAGAAGTGAATAAAATAATAAAATGATTTTTACTGATCAATCTCTACACTCGATATATGTTCAGCTAAAAATGCAGTTGTCTTCATGCAGGGTAGATGAAACGATAGAATTTGAAGTTATAGATCCCGATATTTCAAATGAATTCTCAGGAACAGAAATAAGCATTCTCGGTCAGAAATATATTTACAGGCCATTTAAAGTTTGGGTCGATCTGGCGGAAGTGCTACACTGCAAGATACACACTCCGCGTCAGTTAAAAAATAACAGGATACAGATAAGTTATTCTCCTCTTAATTTAAACAAATCCTGGCATAATCACTCGGGCGTCCATATTACTGAAAAATACGGAGTAGGCTCGGATTTCTCAAAGATATTCAAATTTGAAGAGCCTTATTTTTTGAACGATTACATCAGATCTCTCAAAGAAATACTTGTTGACAGAGGTATGAAGCTCTTAAATCTCGGCATAAACAGGGGAGATGAGTTCAGGATATTTATCGAAGTTTTCAGAGAAATTTCAGGTGCGATACAATTTACAGGAATTGATCATTGTCCTTCAGCTATAAAAAAAGCCGAAAAATCTTTTCCGGAAGACAATTTTAGTTTCATAAATGAAGATATCGCGAAAATTAGTGATTTAGGATTGCCTCAACAGGACATAGTTATATCTATCGGTACTCTTCAAAGCCCTGATATAGACGGGAAAGAAATATTCCGGTACATTATTCAGAATGTTCTAAGTAAAGAAGGCTGCGTGATCCTCGGATTCCCCAACAGCAGATATATCGACTGCGAAGTCGTTTACGGAGCTAAAACAAAGAACTACTCCGAATCTAATCTTAATCTGTTATTCAAGGATGTCAGTTTTTACAAAAAATATCTTCAGCAGCATGGATTTAAAGTGCTGACATTCGGTAAATATTATGTGTTTCTTGTAGCAAAAAAAGAATGATTTTTCTGCACAGCTAATATTTTTAGTAAATATTGCAAAAAAAGTCTTGACAATAAAAGTAATTTTGAATAACTTTCGACCCGCTTTACTGCTTAGATTGCTAATGCGTAAAATTTAAGTAATAAAGTCTTGACAACCGAAAAAAAAATTCTTAAATTAGCGACCCGTTTAAGAATTACGGTGGGAGTAGCTCAGTTGGCAGAGTGCCTGACTGTGACTCAGGTTGTCGCGGGTTCAAACCCCGTCTCTCACCCTTGAAATATAATGGTTCCATCGGCTAACGGTTAGGCCACAAGGTTTTCATCCTTGTAATCGGGGTTCGATTCCCCGTGGGATCACGAAGCATAAAATTGTTCATTGAAATAGGCAAGAAGAAGAAAAGTAAAAAGCACAAAGAAGTAAAGAAGGCCCTGCGCTGTTCGTTGATATATATATTAATGAATGGTGCTGTTAATTTTCAAAAATGTTTTAAATAAACAACGGAGAGTTTGATCCTGGCTCAGGACGAACGCTGGCGGCGTGCCTAACACATGCAAGTCAACTAGCAGCAATGTTGGTGGCGAACGGGTGAGTAACGCGTAGATAATCTACCCTTTAATCATGGATAACCTAGTGAAAACTGGACTAATACAGGATGTGATCTTGAGACGGCATCGTTTTGGGATTAAAGACTACGGGTCGTTAAAGGATGAGTCTGCGTATCATTAGCTAGTTGGCGGGGTAACGGCCCACCAAGGCGACGATGATTAGCTGGTCTGAGAGGATGATCAGCCACACTGGGACTGAGATAC
>DMTS01000052.1:0-188 GCA_003477045.1 Candidatus Delongbacteria bacterium | reverse complement strand
CAGCAGCCGCGGTAATACGGGGGGAGCTAGCGTTGTCCGGAATCATTGGGCGTAAAGGGCATGTAGGTGGGACTTTAAGTCAATTGTTAAATCGTACGGCTTAACCGTATTATGCAGTTGATACTGGAGTTCTTGAGTGTGAGAGGGGACAGAGGAATACCTGGTGTAGCGGTGGAATGCGTAGATAT
>DMTS01000206.1 GCA_003477045.1 Candidatus Delongbacteria bacterium | reverse complement strand
AATATGCGGACAGATTCGTCAGGATACCTTCGATATCGTTCGTCTTAAAAAATTCTTTAAGTTCCGGTTTTTCCTCAAAATTGACCTTTATAACATCCGTAAAGTTCTTTTTGCCGAATTCTTCTATCGTAAAAGTTTTCCCGATCTGTCTTGCCCCTCTGACTATAAGCGGTTTTCTGCTTTTCCTGTTTTTCCACTCTTCGAGATATGATTCAAAATATCTTTTCATGATGACTCCGCTGTTTTATGGCTGTAATGTAAAAATACTATTGGAAAAATGCAAGTATTATGTTGAAATACCATTGGAAAATTACAAGTTTAACAGAAAGTTGAGGATGTACTGCCTTGAGTTTTTTACCGTTTCGAGTGATTATTGCCTTTATAAATTCAAAAAATATTTAATTATTGCCTTGTGTTTTTAAAAAACACTCCTGTTTCTTGATGAAATCCAGGCATGTACCCGTGCAATTCAGGCATTAAGGTTTTTTTATGAACAAAAACCGGGACTCCATGTAATTGCGGCAGGTTCTCTTTTAGAATTCGCTCTTGCAAAAGTTCCGACTTTCGGTGTCGGCAGAATAAGGTCGGTTTTTATGTATCCTCTTTCCTTCAATGAATTCCTGTCTGCATCGGGCAAAGATATGGTGCTTGATTTTAAAAGAAAGGGATCACCTGCTAACCCTATAAGTGTACCTGTGCATGATCAGCTCCTCGAATACCAGAAATTGTTCATGCTGACGGGCGGTATGCCGGAAGTGGCGGCTTCGTACATAGAAAAAGGTGATATTAACGAATGCAGAAGGATAATTGACGACCTGATATTTTCTTATGTGGCTGACTTTGCAAAATATGAAGGTAATTTCCCGGCTGAGATATTAAAAGATGTTTTTGATTCTGTAGTAGATCAGACAGGAGGCAAATTCGTTTACTCAAAAGCCGGCGGAAGCACACATTATATGATAAAGAAGGGACTGGATCTTCTGATTTCAGCAGGAGTCGTGATTCCCGTGCAGCATACATCGGCGAACGGTGTACCTCTGGGTTCTGAAGTTGATCACAAAAAGCAAAAGATGCTGCTTCTCGATACGGGAATATTTTTACGGATACTCGGTCTTGACATGGCAGAATATCTTACTTCAACTGATTTTCGGGTAATAAACAGGGGCTCTCTTGCTGAAATGTTTACCGGTCTTGAGCTTTTGAAATACAGATCTCCCTATGAATTGAGAGATCTTTATTACTGGCACAGGGAATCGGCTTCAAGCAATGCCGAAGTTGACTATATTATTTCTAAAAACGGCAAAATAATCCCGATCGAAGTCAAGGCGGGAACTAAAGGCAGTATGCAGAGCATGCAGATCTTTATGCGGGAGAAAGGCTTGTCAAAGGGGATAAGGGTATCAAATGAAAACTTTTCGGCTTATGATAATATAGAAGTCTATCCGCTTTATGCAGTCGAGAATATTCTTCTTTAGACAAGGTCAGATAAATTCGGCCGGGATCGCAGTAATGCTTTCGCTCATGGGAATATAGTTGTCGCAGAGGCAAATTAATCCTCCGTCACCGACAGGCAGATCAAGTTTGTCGAGCAGCTGAAAATTCTTTATGTGTTCTTTTCTCGGCGAGGAGCTTTTTCTGAATTCAATAGGATAAATATGGCCGTCTTTTATAATAAGCAGGTCAATTTCCTTTGCGTCTTTATCTCTGTAAAAAAAGAAATTTTCTTTGATGCCACAGATATAAAAGCAAGAAAAATCTTCGGCTAATATGCAGTCGCACTGCTAATCAGACGAGAATATCTTTTCAACGAGATCTTTCGCGCCTTCTTCGTTTAAGTGATCCTGATCGGCAAAAAATTCAGGTTGGTCAATATACAGATCCGTGCAGTCAAGCACCTTAAACCCGTTCATCATAAGCAGTTCGTCGGCAACGCCGGTCTTGCCTTCTGCCGCTTCGAGATATTCTTTTGAGAGCGGGAATTTTATTCCGATAAGCTCAATATTATTATTTTTACACAGGTCAATGATATTTAAAAGCGACAGTTTCAGCGCATCTGACTGATCTTCGTCGGGAAAGTTCGTCTTCACCCTTTTTACGGCCCGGTTCATTTTGTCTTCCGCGCTTCTTGATACCCACAGCACAGGCTTTTTATCCGACGGAAGTTTATATATCTTAATAACTTCAGCTACTTCAGGCCGGAAAAACGGTATGTAATGCTTAACATACCTCTGCTTAAAATATTCGTAATAACCGAGATCTTCAGGCTCGCAGTAAATTATAGACCTGTCGAGGTTGTTCTTTCTTTCCCTGTATGATGTAAGCGAATGCTCGTCAACGCTGATGAAAATGGTATTAACTTCAACATTTCTTATCAGGAAAAGGGTCTTTCTGGACATGTCTTCATAAGAATCGCTTCCATAGGAAAAATTATGCACACCGTACTTTTCAGCAAAGTCATTTAACGCCTGACCGTGAGAGTCGGACAGTAGATAGGCTTTCTGTTCAAGAGAATGATCCGCGTAATGCCCGAAATACAGATCTTTTCCTACAAAATAAAGAATAAAGTTCAGCGTGAGCAGTATCAGAAGAAAGTAAACGGTATGTCTAATAAATTTATTCATTTATTCCTTAAAACTGAAAGTAGATAAATTCAACCGCAGATGAAAAATTACCGAAAAAATAGATACACAGGATAAGGGCGGTGTAAAATGTCCACCTCAAAGCTCTTTTCCATTTAAGCCCGAATTTCTCAAGGGCGAAGCTGTCGTTCCTTCCCGCCCATTCAAGCAGAAAAAAGATGATCCCGAAGATCAGCACCGGGTTTATCCTTCTCATCCCGGCAAATTCAGGCTTCGAGAACAGGGAAGAGGAGAATATGCCAGAAATATAAGAGCCTGCCTGATGTAAATTCTCTGCTCTGAAAATGATCCACGAAATTATTATCGCGAAAAGCGTAAAAATGCGCTCAAAGCTGACGATAAATAAATTATCATGCCTGATATGCAGCTGTTTCAACAGCTTTTTTCTGGGCTTCTTCATTACATGATAAATTATAAGAAGAGATCCGTGAAAAAGCCCCCACGCGATAAAAGTATAATTCGAGCCGTGCCACAAGCCGGTTAAAAGCCAGGTAAAGCAGATCCCCACGATATAAATAACAAGATCAGTATTTATACCGAGAAATTTTTCAGACGGGATCCTGCGGGATATAAAGAACGATAAAGGCAGAAAAATATAATCGCGGAACCATGATGTCAAAGAAATATGCCATCTGCGCCAGAACTCAATTATATCCTTTGCAAAATAGGGGAAAGCGAAATTACGCATCAGTTCAATGCCCAATAATTTTGAAATTCCGATCGCGATCTCGGAATAGCCCGCAAAATCAGCATATATCTGCACCGTGTAAAGAGCTGCGCCTATAAGAAGCGTGCTTCCGCCGTAAGTATCTGAATTTGCGAAAACATCATTAGCGTAAACAGCGCAGTTATCCGCTATAAGCAACTTCATAAAAAGACCCCACAGGATCTGCCTTAACCCGCCTGCTGCGAGGTCATAATTGAATTCCCTTTTCTTTTGTATCTGCGGAAGAAGGCTCACAGGGCGCTGGATCGGGCCGGCTAAAAGGATAGGGAAAAAGCTCAATGTAAGAAGCGCGTCAACAGGATCGGAGCAGGCTTTCATTTTTCTCTGATAGAT
>DMTS01000009.1 GCA_003477045.1 Candidatus Delongbacteria bacterium | reverse complement strand
CAGCCCTGAATCAAATGCAACAGCTACTGTGACTTCTAATTTAACCACGACCGATGATGTCGTTGTTGTGCCTAATCCGTACCGCTGTGATGTTAAATACACTGAGATGGGCTGGGAAAATACAGACGGCAATTATACTTATGCTGAAGAATACCGCAAGATCGCATTCCTGAACATACCCGAACGCTGCGTGATCAGGATCTACACACTTGCTGGCGACCTTTGCAAGGTCATTGCACACAACGGAAACTCGGATTCCGATGTTCCTTATTGGTACGGGAAGAATGGAGCCTACTGGAACCTGATCAACGATAACCGACAGGCTGTAATGTCAGGTATCTACCTGTTCAGCGTTCAGGATGTGGACAAAAAGAAAGATGATTTTGTAGGAAAGTTCGTGATTATTAAGTAGAGGTATATTTGTGAAAAGTATAATATTGTTTGTTTTAGTTTCTTTAGCTCTGATTTACTGTCTGCCGCATCCTGATTGTCTAAAAAATTCTCAGAGTTTAAATTCATCGGACTCAAAAGTTCTTTACCCCTGGCCTGATAATCGTGTTCATAGAGCCGGTGTACTTTGGTTGAATGTTACTAATTACGGTTTCATGGGCAACCCGTTAGGTTTTGAAGACCAGTGTACCGGTAAAGTCGCATCAGGAGGAGAGATGCCGGGTGATTCAGGGATAGATTATCTATTCTTATCAGGCTTGCAGTTCGGAGGTTATTTAGATTCTGCCGTAATTGATATAAAAGGTATTCCTTCAAAGATATTTCAGGGTCCTTTAGTGAGTACAGCTGCAGAAGGATCCTATATGATTGAAGAGATATTACCATATTATTTTGATGATGATCCGTCAGGACTGACATTGGGAAGAATTTACGAAACTTCAAATGTTGAGGGCCGAATTAATTGCCTTTTTGATGATGTATATGATCCTAAAGCTACAGCTTATGAACAATTCACAGCAAGATTTACTGATAAGGGTACGACACATTCAGGCATAGATCCGTTTGACAAAAGAGAGCATATTCCTCTCGGGATAGAAGTTAAACAATCTAGTTATGCGTGGCCTTATGAATATGCAAAGAAGTTTATTATTGTCGATTACACTATATACAACAGAAATTCTCAAGGTAATGACATTTATGATTTTTTTATGGGTATCTATGTTGATTCAGATGTAAAAAATTCTAAAGAATCAGAATGGGGTCACATGGATGATCTTAGCGGTTACAAACACAAATGGGACGGTTATTTTGATCCTGCAACAGGAAAACAGAAGACAGTTAATCTAAACCTGATATGGACTGCGGATAATGATGGAAGAGAATATATAACGGATGGATCTGATTATTCAATTCAAAGCGAACCCGGAGCGGGAAGTCTATTAGACGGAGCAACCGGGAATTTTGCAATAAGAGTATTAAGAAACCCTAATCCGAATCTGAGATATTCTTATAATGTTTATAGTTCCGGCTGGGCTGATGAAGTAAAAGACTGGGGACCGAGATGGGAAGAAGGTTTACATTCAGACTGGGAATTTGATCTGACCTCTGCTCAGAAAGGATATGACGATACAAATTATGACAGTTTATACTGGGATGACAATCCTTTTTACCCGATGTATGCCGGAAGAACTGAGGGTGTTCCTGCTGGAGATAAAGGTCACTATATGGTAATGTCAAATAGTGAATTTGACTATGATGTAACTGATGTCAGGGAAGTATATCTCGGTGTATATAAAGACCCTGAATATATGCAGGGAACTTTTTATGCTCAGGCGGACAAATGGCGCCCATGGGTAATTACCGGAACGGAAGAACCCGGTCAAATATCAGACGGTCCTATTGAAGCTTTAAATGATATTGCAAACGGATGTGATTCAAAGTATGAACTTTCTTTCGGGCCTCTCGGTAATGAAGCTTATGAAAATGTAGCCGTTTACAAAGACGGTGATTCTTTGAGCAATAACAAAAAGGTCTGGAAATTTGCGTACGGAGATTCTTTAAAACTAACACTTGCTTACATTGCCAGTGAAAATTTCAATACTTCGCTTGAGCAGGATCCAAATTATTTTGACAATACTGTGATTGACTTATCAGACGGCCTCGATAAATCGCTTTATGATCAGGGCTGGTATGATGCCCTGTATAATGTTACATGGGCGGAAAGATTATATGATGTTCCGATGTATGATACACCTCAAACAAGATATGGAGCAACAAAAAAAGACGGATGGTACGGAGAAGATGTAGGAATTGACGGAATATTCGGAGATTTTACCAGTGATACATACTGCTGGTGGCTTGAAACTAATTATTCTGGACAGGATGAAGGGGAAAATGATTTTGAATTAAATTCCTTTACGGAGCATATTGTTGATATTTATGGTAATACCGCAACCTGCGAAGACGATCTTTTACCTTTCGGAAGACAACATGAATCCGATGGATACGGAATAACAGGTTCTCCTGATAACGGCGAAGGTTTCGGTTACATGGTAAAATACGATAAACTTAATGGCTCTGTTCCGCAGGGATCGTGGGTCAGATACGGTTATGGAAATGGTCAGTTAGATGTCGGGGACGGTGTTCCTGATTTTAAATGTCCGCCACCGCCACCGTCACCGAAGATCAAAGTTACTGAGATTGATAACGATGTTATAGTTGAATGGTGTAGCCATGAATTTATTTCAGACGAGGAAGGTAATCTTGGTTTGACAGGTTCAGAATTTACTTATGATCCGTTTACAAGAATGTATGATTTTGAAGGATATGAGATCGCTATTTCTCCGGATAGAAGAGTTGAAAACTATGCAACTTTATTCTGTGTTGATAAAGTTAATTACTCTTATCAGGATGTTGGAGATGTTAACTATTTCCTTGACAATCCGATCCCCGCTGATACACTTATGGCTCATCCTGAAGATTACCCTGCCATGATGACTGTAAATAATAAAATATACAGACTCGTTCCGTATGGCGATAATAATGATCTGACCAAAAATTACGAGAAAGATGATCTTTACAGCTACAGTTGCATTACAGCAACAAGCCCGTATCCCCAATGGGGAGATATAAGATACTACAAATTTACGCTTCATAATCAGACTCTTGCAGAAATGAAATATATAGCCGTCACGGCTAAAGATTTTGGTGCAGCTAAGCTTGGAGTTCCTCCAATGAAGTCCAGCCCTGAATCAAATGCAACAGCTACTGTGACTTCTAATTTAACCACGACCGATGATGTCGTTGTTGTGCCTAATCCGTACCGCGGTGATGTAAAATACACAGAGATGGGCTGGGAAAACCTTGACGGTAATTATACCTACGCAGAAGAATACCGCAAGATAGCGTTCCTGAACATACCTGAACGCTGCGTGATCAGGATCTTCACGCTTGCAGGCGACTTGTGCAAGGTCATTGCGCACAACGGCAACTCTGACAGTGATACCCCTTACTGGTACGGCAGAAATGGTGCTTACTGGAACCTGATCAACGATAATCATCAGGCTGTAGTATCGGGAATCTACCTGTACAGCGTACAGGATGTTGATAATAAGAAAGATGACTTCGTCGGCAAGTTTGTTATAATTAAATAAAAAACGTTTTAATTACAATTTTAAGATTATAGGTTTTCAATGATAGAGAAGAAGAAAAATTATTATTCTCCATTTAAAAACTTCATTTTCAGATCACCGACATTTCCATATTCGGCTATAAATGAGTTTGTTGAAAATAATGATGTGTCGGATGAATATTTAAAAAAAATGCTGGACGATAACATAGTCCGCGAAGCTATATTTCTTGCATCACCGGTTTTATACGACGAACTTATGCAATTATCCAAAGAGAATAAAAATGACCCGAAGTATATTCAGGATCTAAAAATATCACTTTCTAAATATCTGCTCAGGATGGCTACAAGGTGTACACCATTCGGTCTCTTTGCGGGCTTTTCCATAGGTGAATTCGGCGAAGGCACAGATATAAAACTTAAAAACCTTAACGAATACAAATCGCATACAAGATTCGACATGAATTATCTTGTAGCTCTGTCGCTTGACCTTATAAAAAATCCAGCGATCAGAAACAAGGTTAAATTTTACCCTAACTCAAGCATAAACAGAATTGACGACAAGATCAGGTATGTTGAATATAAATATATAAAAAGCGAAAGAACCCACAATATCGTAGCAGTTGATAACTCAATATATCTGGAGAAGATACTCAAATGCGCGGAAAAAGGATCAACTATAGCTGAATTAAGTAATTCGATAGTTGACGATGAAATATTTTATGAAACTGCGGAAGATTTTGTAAACGAACTGATCGTCAGTCAGCTGCTTATAAGCGGGATCGAGCCTTCAATAACCGGTGACGAATACATTCATCAGCTTCTGGATATTATCAAAGATTTTGATGGTATTGACGACATAAAGAGAATTTTGGATCATGCGAAGGAAAGCCTTGAGCAGATTGATAATCTGCAGCTTGGTGATTCAGTCGAAAATTATGTTCCTTTATCAGAGGCTATCAAAGAGCTGAAAACGGAATTTAAAATAAATTACCTTTTTCAAACAGATCTTTTCAAGCCTGTAGAAAAAGCTGTACTTGACGATAAAGTGGCGGAAGAAGTACTTGAAGGAATAGAATTTTTATCAAAGCTGACATCAGAACCTTCCGAAACGAACCTTAATAAATTTGTTGAAAGATTTGAAAAAATATATGGGGATAATGAGATCGGCATTCTTGATGCTCTTGATCCTGAGTTCGGAATCGGATTCTTGCCTGCAACGGGAGGAGAAGATAATCCGCCGTTACTCGAGAAACTCCCTGTCAGATCAAGATATGCGCAAAACGATAAGATAGGCTGGAATATATATATTGAGCTTATAGATAAAAGAATTATGGATTCTCTGGTCACAAAATCAAAAATTATAGAATTATCTGACGAAGATGTAAAAGGTTTCGACGTCAGGCTGAATAAACTGGCTTCTACTTTTTCTGCCGTAATAAAAATTCCGTTTGTAAATGAAAAAGGCGAAAAACAAATTTATATAAGCAGCGCAGGCGGTTCATCCGCAGCCAATCTTATCGGCAGATTCTGTCATGCGGATAAAGAAACCGAAAAAATTGTAAGAGAGATAAAACAAATGGAAGAGGAAATCCTTAAAGACAGTATTATTGCCGAAATAGTGCACCTTCCTCAGGCAAGGGT
>DMTS01000095.1 GCA_003477045.1 Candidatus Delongbacteria bacterium | reverse complement strand
ATTCAAAAGCATTATGCGCCTGCCTATAGTAGCAAAATCGTGTACAACCTCATAATTATCGAAAGTAGTTTTTTGGGGAAGAATAGTTTCTAAGAGCTCACGAAGTTTGGGTATATTCCACTGTTTATTTCCCAGATCATAAATCAGCTGCCCGATAGTATCTTCGGGATTAACTTTGAAAAATTCATAAAATGAACGGCTGACTGAGACGACCCTTAAATCCTGATCAAGCGCAATTAGAGACTCACGTACTGTATTAATGATACTCTCTGAATATTCACTAAATTCATCTGCAGTTTTTTTAATGATCTCCAGTTCTTTACGGGTTTTTTCAAGCCCCGTTTCAATTTCTTTACGCTCTGTAATGTCTTCTATTGCTAAAAGTATAATTCTTTCCATCCCGGATCCTCGTTCAATCTGTCTGGCGTTTAAAAGCATGATACGGCGGCCTATAGTAGCAAAATCATGTTCAACTTCATAATTATCGAAAGTAGTTTTTTGGGGAAGAATAGTTTCTAAGAGCTCACGAAGTTTGGGTATATTCCACTGTTTGTTTCCCAGATCATAAATAAGCTGACCAATGGTATCTTCGGGATTAACTTTGAAAAATTCATAAAATGAACGGCTGACTGAGACGACCCTTAAATCCTGATCAAGAACAATAAGAGATTCGCGTACAGTGTTGATTATACTCTCAGAATATTCGATAGAATCATCGGCGGTTTTTTTAATGATCTCAAGCTCTTTTCTGGTCTTTTCAAGACCAACTTCAATTTCTCTTCGCTCGGTGACATCCCTAAATACCATAACCGCTCCAACAACTTTACCTTCTCTGTCGCATATCGGCGCGCAGCTGTCGGCAATGGCGCATTCTCCTCCGGTTCGTGAGATCAATACTGTGTGGTTTACAAGGAGCTGTATCGTGCCGAGGGCTAAAGTGTCTTTAAAAGGACTTGTAGCCGGCTCACGGTTATCTTCATTAATTATTCGAAAAACTTCTTCGGCAGGACGGCCCGCTGCTTCAGCCTGTGTCCAGCCTGTTAATTCTTCTGCGCATGGATTTAAGATCGTCACATTTCCATCGACATCTGTAGCTATCACTCCGTCACCGATAGATATGAGCGTTACGATCAGTTTTTCTTCGCTTATCTGCAAAGCGTTATTTGCCTGCTGAAGCTGTTTATTGATATCGTTCTGAACATCAAGTAAATGCTTAGTTTCAAGATGAACAACTTTCCTTATTTTGTTATTTGTTTCACGATAGATCAAATAAGCGATAGCAAGCACAAGCAGGATCGCAAAAAGACTGCCTGTTAGTATAGTTGCGAACAAACTGCTCATTTCCGACCGGAAAATATTTTCATCCTCGTCAAGCTCATTTTTCTCGATCTTAATATAATGCATCATTTCGGTACGAATAGAATCCATAAGCGGTATTCCTTTACTGCTTTGTACATTAGCAATAGCAATATCCATGCTGTTGTGCCGGCGTAATTCGATGTTGTATTCCAAAAACTCCAATTTGTTTTTAATCATCGGAGTTACTGCATCTATATGACTATATGCTTCTCCGATCATTGTAAGCTGGCCTAATTCTTTTAAACTTTCCCCGATATTCTCCCGCGCTTTATGGTACGGTTTCAGAAAAGCCTCATCATTGGTCAGAAGAAAACCGCGCTGCCCTGTCTCTGCGTCCACCAGATCAGACATCAGATTATTTGCTTTGTCAAGAAGCAGAAATGTCTGCCGCCTCGCCTGAACAGCTTCGTCAATCCTGGTGATAGCTCCGAATGATGCCGACATTACTATCGATATTATAATTAATAAAGTAAATCCGGCTGAAGCGGCGTAAATCTTATAAGCATTTTTTTTAAAAAACTCGCTTTCTTTAAATATTAAGATCTTTTTCCAAAACATACTTATCTCCTTTGTTTCTGCCGGATTATTGTTCTTATCTTCTATCTTTGCCGTTGCCTTTGTTATTACCTTTATTCTTATCCTTTTTGATATTATGATTAATTGCCTTGAAGTCATTTCCATTCTCTCTCATCCTGATTATCTCGTCAGGCTTTTGCTTATTGTGCTCAGACACGAATTTCAGATTTACAAGATTTACAATTTCATCATCTTTAAAATTCATCTGCTTCCATTGCTTTTTAGGTTTATTCATGTAATGACCATAAGCATTTCCATGCGGCGGACCTGAATTGACAGGCACATAATATATGTCGGGGCTTAATCTGTAGTAAAGCGTTATATCCATCCATGACATATTTCTTCTTCTCAGATCAATGATCACAGTCGGAGTAACGCGGGCTCTTTGGGAAATAAACAGTACAACAGGCATCTCATCATAGGGTATGCCTCTGTCTCTTATTACTATAATTTCTCTTTCGGGGACACTGTAGTAATTTTCCATTGAAACATAATACCCGTTCAATCCTTCGTCCTCAACATACAGTTCTGCACTCACTCTTGTGACAGGCCTTGTGTATATAATACAGCCTGAAAGTGCGATCATGGCTAAAAAAACTATAAATGTTCGCATAACAACTCCTTTTTTTAGTTAATTAAAAGTAATATCTTACACCGATAGCTGCGTCTATTCCGAAGCCTGATGAAGGTGTCAGTTCAAGTGATGGAGCTACTTCAAGGAATAGATCCAGCGGTGTATTGTGCGGCAGCCATGCTATCCCTAAGACGCCGCGTATTGCGATAGAGCCGTCATCATTATGACTGTTGAAGCGGCCGCCTATACCGTAGTATAACGGGAAACGCTCAGTTGAATTAATGGCATTCCATGCGTGCCACAGATAATCCATGTGAAAATGAAAATTACTTCCTGAATCTTCATGATTGTTGATAACTGACCATCCGAGACCGAAATCCAGCGCATTATTGCCGGTTGTCCACAGTTTTGCGCTTAATCCTGTAGGTTCTCCGACGATTATACCCAGGCCGAATCCTTTTCCCTGCGCGTTTGAAATTTGAACACCAAGCACTAGAACTGACAGAATAAGTGCGATTTTGAATAATATCATTGCTGACTCCTTTTTTTGTTATTTTTCTAAATTTCATTATTGGTCGCTGAATTCAATATACCTTTAATTAAATCCTTAAACAATCGCCCTAAGTAGTGAATTAGTAGTTAATACTTTTCTAAACATGAAAATAAGGATTAACTATCTTTTAATCCTATTGAACCATTGCGCATCCGATTTGTATGAACTATATTGGATATTATGCATAAGAAGATACTAAAATATATCATTATTTTTTTACTTGGACTGATCGTACTGACTCTTGTTCTGCTTACATTTTTAAATTCGGAATGGGGAAGAAGCTCAATAGTCGGAATTACAAATAAGTATTCTCCGGTCAGGATCGAACTTAACGGATTAAAATTGAATTTATTCAAGGGAGAAGTTCTTTTAGAAGATTTAAGTATCTACGACAAAGATAATATTAAAATGGCCGGAATAAGACAATTGTTTGTTGATGTACGGTTAAGACCGATATTTTCAGGCAATTATAATATAGATTCATTGGTCATTGTCGGCCTTCACGGGGATATTAACAGCGATCAGATAAAATCATTAATGCGGAAAGATGAAAAAAAGGATTCAAAACAACTAAACCTTGTTGTAAAAAATTTGAAAGTTATAAATACGGACATTAAATATAAAGACATTGACCGGTCTGCCGAGTATGGGTTTAAAAATAACATGATCATAGCATCGGTAAATATTAAACAGGCTGATTATTCATTGAAGCTCGAAGGTTCGGAAATCAAGATAAATTCTCCAAAGACAAACAAAACCATATTAAATGACAGACTGATCGTGAGTTTAAGAAAATCTAAGCTTGAAGTAAAACCTGCGAATTTTAAAACTGAAGGACTTGATCTGTCGTTAGGCGGGAATGTGTCCGATCTATTTTCGCTGCCTGTTTTTGATGTCAATATGTCGGCAGAACTTGAAAACAGCAGGTTTTTTGACGGGTTGGAAACTTTTGCTTCAGATTCCGGGATATTCTCGGTTGAAGCTGATATTCGGGGAAATCCGGATAATCCTGAATTTGATGTTTGGCTTAAACATCCATCAGGCATAGTTTACGGTCAAAAGATCAGTTCGCTC
>DMTS01000058.1 GCA_003477045.1 Candidatus Delongbacteria bacterium | reverse complement strand
ACAAAAAGAAGACCTTCAGGAATTCGATCCTGAAAGCTTTGTAAGATCAATTTTTGAATAAGTTATAGTTCTTTATCTTTAAGACAGGCGTTGATCGCGTCAAGATCCATTTTAAGTTTGTCGAAATCAACAGGTTTTGTATAAAAAGCGTAAAGCTGATCTTTAAGGTCGCGGTTAATAATATTCTGTATCATATAACCCGAGATCATGATCGCTACGATATCCTCTTTTAAGGATTTAATTTTTTTAAGAAGGTCTTTGCCGTTCACCCTTCCAAGGTGATAATCAAGCAGTACAACATCGAATTTGTCTATTTCCTGCAGAGCGGTTTCAGTATTGTTGAAGATCTTGCACGAATATCCCATGTGCTCAAGAGTATCCCGGAATAATCTCAACGCCAAAATATCGTCGTCAATAACAGCTATGTTCATTTCTATAGAACTCATTTTTTTTCATATTATCAGGCGGTCTGACTCCCCAATCCTACCGCCATCTGTAATCTTAAGTAAAGTAAATATTTAAATGGTAAATGTCAACGATATTCTTTATGACTATTTATCGGGTTTCATTGTCGGAAATAACAGGACATCTCTTATAGATCTTTCTCCCGTTATCAGCATGACCATTCTATCGATCCCGATTCCCAATCCGCCGGTCGGGGGCATTCCCGTTTCGATAGCCTGAACGAAGTTCTCGTCCATCGGGCTGACCTCTGCATCCACATCATGCCTGAGAGACTGCTCATAGAGGGTCTTTCTCTGAAATACGGGGTCGTTCGATTCGCTGTACGCATTTGCGTATTCGTGCCCGTTGATAAACAGCTCGAATCTCTGCAGGTATCTTTCATCCTCGTAATCCACCTTGCACAAAGGTGTGGTTTCCAGAGGCTGATGAGTAATAAATACAGGCTGGACCAGTTTATCTTCGACATAAAGCTCGAATATCTCGTTTATCGCAAGCCCGCGGATAAAAGCGCCTTTTATCTCTCCGCCTTTCTTTTTTATCAGAACTTTCATTTCATCATCGCTGAGGCCTTCAACATCTATCTGAGCGTATTCTTTTATCGCGTCAACCATTTTCAGTCTGCGCCATGGCCTTTTAAGATCGATCTTATGCCCGTCGAACTCGATCTCGGTAGCATTGTGAATTTCTTTGCAGGCCGTTTCGAAAAGTTCTTCCGTAAGGTTCATCATGTCGTTATAGTCTGCATAAGCCTGATAAAGTTCAAGCATGGTGAACTCGGGGTTGTGGGTCCTGTCCATACCTTCGTTCCTGAAGCATTTTCCGATCTCATAGACCCTGTCTATTCCGCCTACGATCAGCCTTTTTAGGTAAGGTTCGAGTGAAATGCGCAGATACAGCATCATATCAAGCGTGTTGTGGTGCGTGGTGAACGGTGCTGCGTTCGCTCCGCCGTAGATAGGTAAAAGAACCGGAGTTTCTACTTCGAGGAAATCTTTTCCATCCAGTATCCTTTTTACTGTTTTTATTATCCTGATCCTTTTTTCAAAGGTTTCTTTAACGCCGTGCGTAACCAGCAGGTCAAGATGCCTGTTCCTGTATCGCAGCTCCTTATCACTGAAAGCGTCGAAAACTTCCCCGTCCTTTTCTTTTACGATCGGAAGAGGACGGATGTTTTTCGTAAGCAGAGTTAGTTCATCAACATATACGGTTATTTCACCAACCTGCGTCTTTTTAACGATACCTTTAACCCCGATAATGTCTCCGATGTCAAGATGCTTAAACATCTCGTAAAGGCTGTCCCCTATGTTCTTCTGAGCCACATAAAGCTGAATATTGCCTTTTTTATCGTGTATCGAGCAGAAAGCCGCCTTCCCCATGAGCCTGACGGCCATGATCCTGCCGGCCACCGATACGGTTTTCGGATCTTCATTATTCCTGCTGTATTCTTCGAAATTATCAATTATATCTTTCGAAAAATCGGTGATTTTATAATTATACGGGAACGGGTTGACGCCCATTTCCCTGATTGTTTTGATCTTGTCGATCCTTGTCTGGATCAGTTTTCCCAAATCTTCCACAATATCCCCTGATTTTTATTATAAGCTGAACAGTTCTTTCACTTTTTTCTCGACTTCCTCAAGAACGGCCGGATTTTCTTCCATATAAGCTTTAACTTTATCCAGACCCTGTCCTATCCTGTTTTCCCCGTATGAGAACCACGAGCCTGATTTTTTAACAATATCATTCTCAACAGCAAGATCAAGTATTTCCCCTGTTCTTGAAACGCCTGAGCCGTACATCATATCGAACTCGGCTGTTTTGAAGGGCGGGGCGACCTTGTTCTTTACTACCTTGACCCTTGTTCTGCTTCCAGTCATCTCTTCCTTGTCTTTCACGGCGGAGATCTTTCTTACATCAAGCCTGATTGACGCGTAGAATTTTAACGCGTTACCGCCGGTCGTCGTTTCGGGATTGCCGAACATGACTCCGATTTTCATTCTGATTTGATTAATGAATATTACAATACATTTTGATTTTGATATCGATGATGTCAGTTTTCTCAAAGCCTGCGACATTAGCCTGGCCTGAAGACCCATGTGCGAATCGCCCATTTCACCTTCGATCTCAGCCTTCGGCGTCAGAGCGGCGACCGAATCTATTACAATTATATCAATGGCATTCGATCTGACCAGAGTTTCTGCAATGTCCATCGCCTGTTCGCCGTAATCCGGCTGGGATATAAGAAGGTTCTTGACATCAACACCGATCTTGTGGGCATATCCTGTATCAAGAGCGTGTTCCGCGTCGATGAAAGCAGCTATTCCGCCCAGCTTCTGGGCTTCGGCGATCGCATGAAGAGCAAGCGTGGTCTTTCCTGAGCTTTCAGGCCCGAAGATCTCTATTATTCTTCCTTTGGGGTATCCTCCAATCCCTGTAGCAATATCAAGACCGAATGAACCTGTTGAAATCGCTTCGAGCTTTAATATGGGCTTGTCCTCGCCGAGTTTCATTATTGTGCCCTTTCCGTAAGCTTTTTCGATCTGGGCAATGGACAGGTCAAGCATTTTCATTTTTTCGTTGTTTTCGCTCATTTTGGTCTCCTTTATAACTCGAGTATATTTTTCAGGTCGTAATCCTCAGGATTAGACAGGTATTTTTTTGCATCTTCGTAATCGCTTTCTTTGATCGAAGCCATACTGTTAAAGATCAGCTTGAAAGATTCGCTTTCGACATCCAATAACCTGGGTTTTATCTTTCCTTTTTCGTCTGCGATATCCTTCAGATAAAGCGGTTCGACCCGTCCGTCAGGTCTGGCTATCACGATGCAGCCTTTTTCGCCTCTGTCGAAAAGTTCTTTAACGCCGTTCCCCAGAGAGGAACAGTATCTAAGATCGAATGCGATGGGATTTACGCACCTTACTTCATATCCGATCTCCACCGGACGGCTTTTAACATTTATCCTCAGTTTATTTAGCTCCACCTGAAGCAGAGAGTTGAAAATATGAGCTTTGCTGACCTTACCGAGTTCGGGGTGACCATGTTCATCATAAGAAAAATGAACATCGGATTTTAATATCTCTTCATTAGACATGAAATGGTAAACGCCCTCACTGATAATGACACCGCCGTAGTCTATTCCCAAAAGCATTCTTTTCACGATTGATGACACCATCATTTTGATCATTCTGTCGTAAGTTACTTCGACATTTTTGAACATTTCCGGTACGATTATCATCGGATAATGCGCGCTGGCCCCTATCCCGAACGCCAGATGTCCCGCTTCTCTGCCCATTGAGCAGACAATGAACCAGTTCCCGCTTGTTCTTCCGTCCTCGTAAACGGTCAGGGCGATCTTAGTTCCTTCATTTTTTGAAGTATGGTACCCGAAGGTCGGAAGATTGTATGGAAGCGGCAGGTCATTATCTATCGTCTTGGGCACATGTATGTTCTGAATCTTTATATCATGCACCTCAAGATATTTTGTAAGCCTGTTCGCGGACGAAGCGGTATCGTCCCCGCCGATCGTTACAAGCAGTTTTACATTATGCTTCGAAAAGAACTCGGTTGAGAATTCGGCATCTTTCGGCTTGTACCGGCTCATTTTAAGATACGACCCGCCCATGCTGAAGATCCTGTCCGCGAGTTCGAAATTCAATTCTATGAAGTTCGGTTCTTCTGTGAACATTGTTTTGTACCCGTAATTCAGTCCGAGAACCGCATATCCGTCCGAGATGAACCTTTTGGCTATGGTAGCCACGACCGTATTGATACCGGGTGCCGGGCCTCCGCCGCAAAGGATTGCAACAGATCCTTTTTTCATTTTGTGCTCCTTTATATTTAATTATTTAATGAACTTAAAGACAACTAAATATATAAATCTAATGTTTTTAAGTCAACTACATAAATTTAAACATAGATCAGTGTCATCTAGTGACCCTCAAGTCGTTTTTTGAACTTTTTTTAATAATTTTTCAACTTGCTAAATTATGATAAAAATGATATGTTTTGACTGCTTTTCAACTACGCGTTTAAAGTTAAAAAATCAGCATAGAAGGAGTAAGTATGGGAAACAAAAAATTTATGACATGCGATGGAAACACCGCGGCTGCGCATATCGCCTATATGTTCAGCGAGGTTGCGGCGATATATCCTATAACGCCGTCATCAAACATGGCCGAATTCGTTGACGAATGGTCGGCGAACGGAAGAAAAAATATTTTCGGAGAAACCGTAAAAGTAACCGAAATGCAGTCTGAGGGCGGAGCGGCCGGAGCCGTTCACGGTTCTCTGCAGGCCGGAGCTTTAACGACAACATATACCGCATCCCAGGGTCTTCTTCTGATGATCCCTAACATGTATAAAATAGCGGGAGAACTTCTTCCGGGCGTATTTCATGTAAGCGCAAGAAGTCTCGCGGCTCAGGCTTTATCTATCTTCGGCGACCACAGCGATGTAATGAGCGCAAGACAGACCGGGTTCGCATTCCTGGCAACAGGAAGCGTTCAGGAGATAATGGACCTGGCCGGAGTAGCGCATTTGACAGCGATAAAATCAAGAATTCCCTTTGTCCACTTTTTCGACGGATTCAGAACTTCCCACGAAGTTCAGAAGATAGAATATTTTGAAAACGAAGACATGGCTGAACTGGTCGATTATGAAGCTTTGAAAAAATTCAGAGCCAACGCACTCAACCCTGAACATCCGGTAACAAGGGGTACTGCTCAGAATCCAGACATATATTTCCAGACAAGAGAAGTCTCGAATAAATTCTACGATGAAGTTCCTGATATTGTGGAACAATACATGCGTAAAATTACAGAAAAGACAGGCAGAGAATATCATCCGTTCACATATTACGGAGCCAAAGACGCGGAAAATATAATAATCGCTATGGGCTCAGTCACCGAAACGATCAAAGAAACGATTGATTATCTTATGGAAAAAGGAAAAAAAGTCGGCCTGATCTCGGTTCATCTCTACAGGCCTTTCTCTAAAAAATACTTCTTCAAAGTACTTCCCAAGTCAGTTAAAAGGATAGCCGTACTCGACAGAACCAAAGAACCCGGATCGGTCGGCGAACCGTTATATCTTGATGTAAAATCGGTTTTTTACGAGGAAGCAGTTAAGCCTCTTATAGTCGGAGGACGCTACGGACTGTCGTCAAAAGACACAGTTCCAGACCAGATATTCGCAGTATATAAAAACCTTGAAGCGAAAGAACCTAAAAATGATTTCACGATCGGGATAGTTGACGATGTAACATTCAAGTCGCTTCCTATTATTGAGCCTGTTACCTTTGAAAGAAAGGGAAGTTATGCAGCTAAGTTCTACGGCCTCGGATCGGACGGAACCGTCGGCGCAAATAAAAACTCGATAAAGATCATCGGGGACAACACAGACAAATATTGCCAGGCATATTTTGCTTACGATTCAAAAAAATCAGGCGGATTCACCGCGTCTCACTTAAGGTTCGGCGATGCTCCTATAAGAAGCCCTTATCTTGTGAACGCCCCGGATTTTGTCGCATGCCATGTTCCGGCTTATATAAATCAGTACGATGTCATGAAAGGACTCAAAAAAGGCGGAGCATTTCTTTTCAATTCGATCTGGGATGTAGAGGAAACAAAAAAGAGACTTCCCGACAGCATGAAAAAATATATGGCCGAGAATGATATCAGGTTTTATATAATAAACGCAACAGAGATAGCGGAAGGGATAGGCCTGGGCAACAGAACGAACACAATAATGCAGGCTTCTTTCTTTAAAATATCACAGGTAATTCCTTATGAACTTGCCGTCGAACAGATGAAGAAATTTATAATCAAGAGCTACGGAAAAAAGGGTGAAGAAGTTGTT
>DMTS01000119.1:13603-27826 GCA_003477045.1 Candidatus Delongbacteria bacterium | reverse complement strand
AACGGGAGTATCCCAAAGAGGCGTGTCATATAACCTGTTAGCCCACATAACATTGTAAAATGTGTCGTACCAGCCCTGGTCGAACAGAGACACATCAAGCCCGTCAGACAGATCAATAACATTATAATCACAGTCAGCAGACTGCTCAGCTGATGTATGAAAGTTTTCACTCGCTATAACAGCTACAGTTAATTTTAAGGAATCACCATAAGCGAATTTCCAGACCTTTTTGTTCTTGTAATCGTCAATAGTACCGTCACGATCATTATCTACTGCTACATTTTCGTAAGTCTCGTAACCCAAGGGTCCGAAGCCGTATAAAAACCTTTCGTCCATGCCGTTTGCATAATCGTTTAAAGATTCGATAGTTCCATCTGCTACTTCACCTGCGCCTTCCGTTCCTGTCACTATCCACGGCTGCCATTTACCTGCCTGTGGGATCGGCGTGCCGTCTATCTGTGTGTCCATACCAAGATAGACCTCCCTTATCGCAGTCTGATTATAATCGAATTCATCGTTTGACATTACCATATATCTGCCGCGATCCTGAATCGGATTCCCTTCTACTCTTCCATTATAAAGAGGCATATCGGACCATGTGCGCAAACTGTCATAATTTGTATCGTCATATCCCTTTTGCATAGGTGTTAGGTCATACTGCCAGTCGGAATGCAGCCCGGTTTTCCAGTGCGGCCCCCAATCTTCGGTCCAGTCATAATTGGGCATATAAAGATTAAAAGAATATTTAAGATCGGGATTTGGTGTTCTCAAAACCTTGAGGGCAGCGTTCCCGGTAGCTCCGAATAATGGAGTACCTGCGGGAGCATCCCAATAAATTTCTCCCGCCTCACCAAATGGGACAGGTATAAATTCTCTTCCGTCATTATCAGCAGACCATGCAAGATTCAAATCCACGGTTTTTCTCTCGCCTGTAGCAGGATCAATGTAATTATCCCATTTTTCTATAAAACCGCAAAGATCATCCTGATAATGCCACTTGTAATTAGCAGAGTTATACAAAGGGTAATCTATATAGGCTACATCGCTGTCAAGAAACATTCCCAGGAAAAAATCGTATATGTCTTTTTGCTGCTCGTTGTAATTATAAATGGTATAGTCAATTATTATAAATTTTTTCGCGAATTCTGCAGTCCAAACATAACTTGATTGTTTTACTTCAATACCGAGAGGTATATGCCCGCGGCGATCGTAATAATCAATTCCGGTATATGCTTCGACTGTGTATTTATCCGAACAATAAAAATTGAATTGTTCATCTGCAGTAGCTTTCGGGTCGAAAACATCTTCGAAAAGGCAATTTATCTTACCTTCGATACTGGACGATTCTTTCAGTCTTCCTAAAATTAAGCCGGAAGGATCGTCTTTTAAATTTACCGGTAATAATTCCGTTACATATTGTTCGCCTTGTAGAGCAGTTGAAACCAAAGGACCCCTGAAAATTTTTGAAGTGACACTATTTACATTTACTTCAGCTGAATCAAGATAACCTCCGCACCATAAAGATCCTCCCCAAATGTATTGCATACCTGAAGCGCCAGGCATATCACCCAACGGGGCTAGTTTATTTGTACAAGGGTCATTAATATAATAAGGATTTCCGTAAATACATGAATTGGATACGGTCATCCAGAGTAATCCTGCCCGATGAACTCGGAATTCTTCGTATGGTTTTGTTACTTTTGAATCGCTTTCTTTGCTTAATTCGCTGTTCATATCCGGAAGAAATTCTGATTTTTGCTTTGATCCTTTAAAAAATGGCTGGGCAGAAAGTGCGATTGAAATAAAAAGGATAAGTAAAAATTTCAAATGTTTTGACATAGCTGATCCATTTATATATCTCAATTTACCGATGAAAAAAACGAATTGCAACACAAATTACAAGCATAAAAATTTATCTAATGAACAAAAGCGGGTACTAAGACACTAAATCGTAAAATGCTTATTGCGATTTTCAGTAATTATCATAAAGTGCATTTTGCGATATTGACAAATTGTGTTAAATTGCTTAAATTATACTTTGTTATATACTAACGAAATCAACAAGGGGATTTATGTCAGCAGAATACTTTAGAAAAAAACAGATGATCCTGCAGAATGATCTGAATTCAGAATTCATAAGAACCGGATATATGAATCAGATAAATACAAAAGAAAGGCTTGTAGGACTGATAGGGCCAAGAGGCTCAGGGAAAACTACGCTATTGCTGCAGTACCTGAAATCAGATTATGATATAATGGATTCACTTTATATGTCTGCGGATGATATAATAATGAGCGATACTACGATTTATAAGGTCGCTGATGAATTTTATTCGCTGAACGGAAAGGTTCTGATAATCGACGAAGTTCATAGATACAGAGACTGGGCAAAAGAGCTTAAAAACATATACGATTCCTTCCCAAAGCTGAAGATCAGGTTCAGCGGGTCTTCAATGCTTAATATTCTTCATGAGCAGTATGACCTTAGCAGAAGAGCTTTCATAGTTAAAATGAATGAGCTGTCTTTCAGAGAGTACCTGGAATTCAAATATAAAATAAAATTAGATTCTTATCCTCTGAGCAATATACTGAATGACAGCGTAAAGATTTCGAGCAGTATGATATCAAAGTATTCCTACATTTATTCTGAATTTAAAGAATATCTGAAGATAGGCTGCTATCCGTATTTTATGGAAATCCCTGAGAATTACAGCGTAAAACTCTTCAATTCAATGCAGAAAATAATTTTTGAGGATATTCCTTCTTTGAATAAAATTGAATTCTCGAATTTATCGTTTTTTCAAAAACTTATACATAAAGTTGCTGCGGCAAAAGTTCCTTATAAAGTAAATCTGGCGCAAATGTCAGCAGAACTTGGAATATCACAGCCGACACTTTATACATACCTGAGAATTCTTGATAAATCGGGGATATTCAGTGCTATAAGAAAATACTCGGATAAGGTTTCCAAAAAACCAGATAAGCTTTATTTCAGAAATACTAACATACTTAACACTTTTGCGAATGAATTCGATTTTGAAATTGATCAGGGAACATTCAGAGAGACTTTTTTTGTGAACTGCTTTGAAGGATCGGCTTACTATTCAGACATCGGGGATTTCAGGATCGGGAATTCTATCTTCGAGATCGGCGGTAAAAGCAAAGATTTCAGGCAGATTCAAAATGTCGAAAATTCATTTCTTGTTATTGATACGGATATGACCATGAATGAAAGAAAAATCCCTTTATGGCTATTCGGGTTTTTAGATAAGTAACATTATTTTATTATCATCTAAGTGTGTTTCTTTTCTACAGGCCAGAACTTGTGGTTCTTGTCTAAGAAAACTATGGAAAAGACATTGTCTATTATATGCCCGGCGACTCTGACTTTTTGTCCGGTGAGCTTTTTGAGTACTGCCCATCTTAATTCTTTGTCTTTTAGCTTATTAGGGATTTTATAGCCTTCAGCATAAGGGAATTCGCCGTATTCTGTTATCATCTCTTTATTTTTTGCTTCCTGCATGGTCATTTCGCAGAGGTTCGGGAGCCTGTCGAGAAATTCAACCAAGATACCTTCTTTTTCCCAGTCTTGGAAACCTTGAGGCTGTTTTCTGGGCTGTGTACCGTCAAAATCTTTAAAGCTGATCACGATCTTGTCTTTATCTATGGTCGGGATTCGTTCTTCCCGATAGGAAGATTTTCGTTTGAAAGTATCAGAGTGTCTGAGTCTTTTACTTGCCATAGATGATCTCTAATAATTCATCCTTGTTCCCGAAAACAGGCACAGCGCCATACTTGCCGTTCAGGTAATCTTTTGCGAATGAAGCGTCTTTTCTTGCGTAATATTCTTTATATTCGTCTAGTGAATAAAGCTGAGTGGAATTGAACTTATCTTTTTCTGTGAACCATATCTGGTCGCGTCTGAAGATCTCCTTTTTTAATAGAGAAGTGTCGTGGGATGTGAATATAAGCTGGGCATTTTTATTATTCTTATTTGAAAAAAATTCGATTATGAGCGTGGTGAGGAGCGGATGAAAGCGGGAATCAAGCTCATCAACAATTAGAGTTTTTCCGTTATTTAGCGCTTGATAAAGAGGTCCGAGAAAGTAGAAAAGCTTTTGCGTTCCTGCAGATTCGAACTGCATCGGAAAATCTATTTCACCTGCCGGTTTGGAATCATTCCCGTAAAAAGTATGTGAGAAATAAACCTGTTTTTTTGCTGCTGCCTTTGGTCTTTCCAAATACTCGCTGATTGACTCTGATACTCTGTCAGCCTTGTTGCCATGGCTGTTTTTTGATACTATTGATTCTTTTTCTTTCAACTTGACATTGCTTATGTCGAATTTTGAGAGGATCTTTAAAGCCCACTTTCTGAAGTCCGGGTTCGCATCGAAAAGTCTTACTGTAAAATATCTGTATTGAATGTCAGATATTCCTGATATGATATAAAAATCTTCGAACCATCTGACTACTTCTGAAGATACTGGCCCGTCAAATTGCTCAAGAACAGAAACAAAGAGGCTTTCCGGCCTTGTTTTTTTTACGGTATTTTCCGGAGTTACAAAGTCATTTGCTTCTTTGAACGATCTTTTATTGTATTCTACAGCTTGTTCTTCTCTTTCAAAAAGCATCGTTTCCCTGTTTGCCTGCGACCAGAACAGCCACTCAGATTTTACTTTAGTATTATCTACTTCAAAACCGTATCTGTACCTTGTATTTTTCTCGATGAAAATGATCTCAAAGAACGAAGGCATCTTTACAGTTGAAGCGCTAAAAAAGAAAGGAGTGGTCGCAATATCTCTTTCTCCTGAAGAATAAGAAGGCGAACTTACGGAATACATCACGAATTTACGCATAAAATCAAGCGCGTTGACAAGATTGCTTTTACCGCTGCTGTTGGCACCGTAAACCGCGGCAGTTTTTAACAGACTGAATTTTGAATCCGGCTTAGGCTCGAATGTGCATATCTCTTTCAGGCTGTCGTCAGACTCGGATTTTACCATACTGAAAGTGACTTTATCTTTAAAAGAAAGGTAATTCCCGACTGTAAATTCTATCAACATTTTATTCTCCGCGAAAATTTATGTTAAATGTATAAAAAGTTTGCAGAAATGTCAAGAAAATAACGAAATGATACGAAAACGAACAATAAATGCTATATGCTATGTCGTAAATCGTTTATTGTTTTCACGATTTCATCTGAAGCTTTTATGAGATCATTATGCTCAATAGTGGCGATAATGTTATTAAATTTTGTAGCGTATCGTTTATCGTAATACTCTTTTAAGAACCATTCGCAGAATTCGTCAATTTTACCTGCTTTCAGCATGCTGAGAAGTTCAGCAGTCTTTTCGTGTCCGAGAACTTTTTTTAAAAATTCGGATCTTTCGACTGTCTGATAAGCTCTTTCAATACCGTCCGAAAAGTATTCGGCTCTAATCCTTTCGACCCTTTTTATGATGTCTGATCTTACTTCAATGACAGGCGATTCAAGTAGCCTTTCATAGAGCCTATCGGGGATATTGAACTTTGATATTCTTTTGCTTTCGCTTTCCGTTATGAACGGAAGGGCGGACTTCTTAACTGAGATTATCTGTTCGAACAGTCTATTCTCGAACTGAAGCTGATTCTGCGGTATGTCGTCCGTTTTAACTTCAAATCTAATGTGCCCGAACAGGCTTGATGCGTGACCGGCAGCTTTTTCAATGTCAAAGACAGGCACTTTGTCGGTCAGATCTTCGATTATCTGAGTTTTGCCGCATCCGGTCAGACCGGAGAGAACAACAAAGTTCAGGCTTGTCGGATTTTCGTAGAAGAGTTTGTATATCTGATGTCTGTAAGATTTATATCCTTCAATGATCTTTGTGCACTTTATTCCGTGCTGAGAAAAATAATGACAGGCTGCGGAGCTTCTGCCCCCGCCGCGCCAGCAGTAAACGAAAATCTCTTTCGCCTTCAAACCGGCACAGAAAGAAGAGATTTTATCAGCTTTGCCGTCAGCGGTTTTGAGTGCGAGAAAAAGAGCAGCTTGCGGGGATACCTGCTTGTACAGAAATCCGACTTCATCGCGCTCGCTATTATTCAGAATGGGAAAATTTATAGCTCCGGGAAGGTGATCTTCAAGAAATTCGTCTTCAGAACGAACATCCACGGTTATGATATTTTTATCGGTGCGATAGGATTCGATCCAGTTTTCAGCGGAAATAAGTTCCGGTTCATCCGGAAAATAACCGTGATAATTTTCGGGAAGTTTATTTATTTCAGCTTCGTGATCTTTAGCCAGCTGAATAAGGTGCGATCTGTCTTTNNTCCTGCGGAGGCATTGATTTCATCCTCATTACCACCGCCGTAGCTGCCGCTGCTTCGGTTCCCTCTTCGTCAACGGCTATAAATGTTTTATGGATAATTGCGGAAATATAGAGATCGGTCTTGCCGTTCATTTTAGAAAAATCAGCCTTTTTATTGAAAGCTTCCTTCATACCGAGCTTGCCCATCAGTCTCACGCAGCTCGTAAGAAAGCGACATTTTATATTTCGGGAAAGAACACATCCACTTCTTTTTTCTGCATCAGAGCAGTGTATTCCGTGATGATTCTGATATGTGAAGTTTTTTCTCGATAGCCTTTCAGCCCGTCTTTATTCTTCGGAAGCAGGACGAACATGGAAGCATCGCCGCCTTTATAGGGCATTTCGATGAACTGAAGCTCGCTGTTCTCCATATAATTGTAACGGTGCTTGAGGTGCATCAGATCAGCATTGACAGAGCACCTTTCTGTAAGTAAAAAATTCAGATTGTTCCGTGCTGTTTTTCTTGAACTGTTCTGCCCATTCCGCTTTGAAATAAACGGCATTGGTAAGCACGAGTTTTGTCAGAGCGTCAAGGATACCCTGCAGGAATAAGGTCTTTTATTTTATCTTTTGTCTTTCTCTGCCACCCAGTCATTGATGGTTTTTCTTGATCTTTCAGAATCGGCAAAGTTCAGATTAGTAAGTTCCGCTTTGTAAAAAGTCTTGTTGATCCTTAAAAATTCATCGGTGAATTTGAAATCCGTCAGCGAGCCACAGGCTGTTTGCAATGCTCAATTGAATATCGCCCTTTTTCTGAACTTCGTTAATGCCTGCTAGTGACTTTACCGAAATTTTCATGGAAAGTTTATGTTGTTCCCGGAGAATTCCAGCGCCGCACCCATCTCTGTTTCGGTCTTATTAGCGGCTCCTGCGTAAGTCATTGCGAGAGCTGATGTAATGCTGTAAGGCGAGATGAAAATATTATCATCCTTGTCAGTCAGAAGCTTGTAAGCCTTCATCATGAAAATATTATTGTTTTCGGCGATCATTTTTGGATCCGTAGTTTTCTGTATCTCGGGGTTTCCGCTGAACAAGGTCATTCCGAATGCCGATATTACCATCAGCGCGATAAATAAAAATGCTCGTTTCATTTGTGCCTCCCGTTATTGATATTATATCTCATTAGCTTTGAAATTCAGTCTTTCAATAGAAACAGCTTTTCCCGTATCACTGTCGGCGACGATAAATACGCCGTTGAACCTTTCGTCTCCCTCAGCAATTTCATACTTGAAAGGAGTCTGGAACCTGAATCTGTTAAGAGCAGTTTCCGTTTTCATACCGATCACTCCGTCGAACGGACCTGTCATGCCTGCATCGGTAATAAATGCTGTTCCTTTAGGAAATATCTCTTCATCCGCTGTCTGAACATGGGTATGCGTGCCGATCACCGCAGTGGCATATCCGTCAAGATATTTTCCCATCGTGATCTTTTCCGCTGTGGCTTCCGCATGGAAATCAACTATCGAGATCTTCGCCTGTGAATTCATTTTTGTGATGAATTCTCTAATATTCTTGAACGGGCAGTCAATAGGCGCCATGAAAGTCCTGCCCTGAAGGTTTATAACGCAGACTTTTGCGCCGTTCGACGCTTCAGCCAGGTAAAAACCTCTGCCCGGAACCCCTTCGGGATAATTCATGGGCCTGATGATATTTGTATATGCAGGATTGTTCAGCGTGTTATGGAATGCTGCAAAATCCCAGATATGATTACCGCTTGTGATCACATTAATTCCGAGCTGAAAATATTTTCGCGCGAGACCTTCCGATAAACCTTTCCCTGCGCGTGTATTCTCGCCGTTTACGATGATCAGATCGGGACAGTATTTCATGCGAAACTTGGGGAGAGCTTTTTCCAGTATGTTCATTCCGGGCTCTCCGACCACATCCGCGATGAAAAGTATTTTAGTTTCCATCATTTCCTTTTAAGGTTATTTGGCTATGCTGCTCGCTCTGTATTCCCTTATTACCGTTACTTTGATATGTCCCGGATATTTCATTTCGTTCTGGATCTTTTCAGCTATATCGCTCGCCAGCATATCTGCCCTTGCGTCGTCAACCTGCTCGTTCTCGACAAGAACTCTGATCTCTCTTCCGGCCTGAATAGCGTATGATTTTGTAACTCCGTCGTAACCCATGGCGACGGCTTCAAGTTTTTCCAGCCTCTGCAGATAGTTGCCGAGAGTTTCCCTTCTTGCGCCTGGTCTTGACGATGAAATAGCGTCAGCAGCCATAACTAATGAAGCTATCGGATGCATTATCGGAGCGTCTTCGTGATGAGATGCGATCGCATTTATAATAATTTTATGCTCTTTATATTTCTTGGCCAGTTCGATACCCAGTTCAACATGTGTACCTTCCTGGTACTGGTCAACAGCTTTACCGATATCATGCAGCAGTCCGGCTCTAACAGCCAGTTTTACATCGTAATCCAGTTCAGCAGCCATAAGTCCGCATAATTTAGCGCATTCGATCGAGTGCAGAAGTACATTCTGACCGTAACTTGTTCTGTAATTGAGCCTTCCGATAAGCTTGATAAGATCGGGATGAAGATTGTGTACGCCCAGATCCATGACGGTATCCTGACCGAGCTCTTTTATTTCATTCTCAAGTTCTTTTTTTGATTTTTCAACGATCTCTTCTATCTTGCCGGGATGAACCCTGCCGTCCTGGATCAGTTTTTCAAGCGCATTTTTCGCTATGGCCCTTCTGTACGGGTCGAATCCTGAAAGCACTACCGCTCCCGGTGTATCATCCACGATGACCTCAATTCCGGTAGCCTGTTCGAACGATCTGATATTTCTTCCCTCTCTTCCGATGATCCTTCCTTTGATCTCATCGTTAGGAAGGTTCACTACAGAAAGCGTGGTATCGGCACTGTGATCCGCCGCAGTTCTCTGAATAGCGCCCACTACGATTTCTTTAGCTTCTTTATCCGCTGTTTCTCTGGCCTGGTCTTTTATATCCTTAATCATTTTCGCCACGCCGTTCTTTGCGTCATTGATCAGCTGGTTTTTAAGTTCTTCGATAACTTCTTCTTTAGTCAGTCCGGAAATTTTCTGGAGTTTTTCAAGAGCTTCCTTGTGTTTTGCGTCAACTTCTTCCTGTTTAGCTTCAAGAAACTTCTTTTTATCTTCGATCGACTGCTGGCTGCTTTTGATCTCTTTCTCTTTTTTTACAATTTCCTCGAACTGCTGCTTAATGTTGTTTTCCTTATCCTTGATCTGAAGCTGTTCTTTGAATATCTCGCCCTCTTTCTTTCTCATTTCATCTTCGAATTTGTCCTTTTCTTTGGATATCTGATCTTTAAGCTTGATCTCTTCCTTAAGAATATTAGCCTGTGAATCCTTGAGGATCATTTCCGCTTCTTTTCTTGCCTCCGATCTTATCTGCTCGGCATGGTTTTTAGCCCTGCCGATCTTACTTTCCGTTCTCCATTTAAAAAATAAAAGACCGAGGATGAACGCCGCCGGTATCGTTATCGCGAAAATTATTATTGTTGTCATTAGTTCCATTTGCATACTCCTTAACATTTATATTAAACGGACTCAAGCCCGCATTTGTTTCATGATCTTTTATGGCGTATTTTTTCGATTAAAGTAAAATATTATCCGGCTCTTAAAGTAGAAGCAACTACTTTGGAAAGTTGGGGATCGTGCAGATCGTTTCATAGTCCACTACCCTAAAAAGGGCCGCATTTTTCATCGGAAGAGGCTTTATGGCGCGATATTTCATGACGAAACCCTTATTTTTATTTTTGATACTACTACATAAAAGAGCCGGAATTTTTAACGGTCTATATATCAATGTCACTCAGAATTTTTTCGATATCAGAGACATTGTCTCTGTAATTTTTATCTCTTTTCAAAAATTCAGCAGTTATATTCAAAGCCGCAAGTACAGCGATTCGTTTGGTGGAGTTTTCCTTTGTAAGAGTTTTAGCCTCCTCCATCTTATCTATTACATACTGAACGACTTCCCTGATATATTCTTCCTGATCAGTGTTAACTTTTACGGGAAATTCCTCTCCCAGGATATTTACTTTAATTGACGATGCCATAAAAATTTCAGTTTACAAAAGCCTGTCGAGTTCTTCAAGTTCAGATTCAACGTCTGAGTTGTCTTCAGGCTTTTTCTTATCTTCCTTTTTTTCTTCTTTTTTAGCTACCGGTTTGCTTTTCATTTCGGGCTGATCGTCTGAAAGTAGAGCATCGAGTTCTGCGAATTTCTCCTCGATCTCGCTTACGACTTTCTGATTGTCGCGCGAAAGTTTTTCATTTTCCGCTTTGATCTTAGCATTCTCATCTTTCAGGATCTGACTGCTTTTCTTTAATTCTTCGATCTCTGAATTAAGTTCTGTCATTTTTGAGTCTTTTTCTTTCAGCTCGCTCTGCAGACTTTTGATCTTGTTTGCAGCGAGGGCGATTTTTTCCTTAATGTCTTTATAATCCATAAAGCATCCTCATTTTTATCTTATTTCAAGGTTAAGGTCTTTTTTAAGACCGTTGATTATTTTTTCTAGTAGTTTTTCTAAATCTTTGTCGCTCAGTGTTCTTTCGAATGACTGGAATGACATCCTGTAGGTGTATGACTTTTTATCGTTCCCCACCTGTTCACCTCTGTATGTATCGACCACAGAAATATCGGTCATTATTGTACCGGCTGTTTTTTTAATATAATTCTCAACTGTCGAGGCATTTTCATTTATGTCCAGAAGAACAGAAATATCTTTAATTACTTTCGGGAATTTTGAAAGTTCTTTTATTCCGAATGTGTCAACTGCCGCAGCCGCTCCGATATCTTCAATATCGGCTTCCATACAGAAAACATCCTGTTTTATCTCAAATATATTCAGCACCTGTTCTGAAACAGCGCCGAAAGTGCAGATCTTTTTATCGCCGATATATGCCGAAAGTGATCTTTCTCGGTCAAAATAAACAGGCAGATCATCCTGTTTAAATACTGGCGTATTTTTGCTCAGCGCTCTGAAAAAGGCTGAGGCAATCCCTTTAATGTCATAGAAATCGTAAGATGACTCAGGATCATTCCATGACTGAAGCCTTCTTATGCCGGTCAGAAGCACGCCTGCCGAATTATGCTCTGTTATTCCGGAATTGTCGTATGCGAATACTTTTCCTGTCTCGAATATAGCTATTCTGTCATTCTTTCTTCTGATATTTTTATCGGCAGTCTGAAGAAGAGATAGAAGAATGGAGTTTCTCAGATGATTCATTTCTTCGTTTAGAGGATGCTCGATTTTCACCGGTTTTATTTCGAACGGAGCGCAGAATTTGCCATCGACCATACTTTTGCTGAAAGTTTCGGTCAGGCCTAGATTTTTAAGTATCTCTCTTACAAAGTCTATCGAATTCTCTTCTTTATTTTCATTCGGCTCAAGGTTTATTGTGGATAATGTGATCTCAGGTATCTTATCATAACCGTAAAGTCTGACAGCTTCTTCGATCAGATCGATCTCCCGTGTTATGTCAGGTCTGAAAGTAGGTACGGTTACTGACAGAGTGTCAGCATCCTTTTGATCTACTTTAAGCCCGATGTATTCGAATGAAGCTATAATTTCAGCGGGCGGGATCCTGAACCCGAGTACTTTATCTGTTCTTGAAATACGAAGATCTATTACTTTTCTGCCTATCTTAACAGGATAATTATCTGCTATACCATGAAAGATAGTTCCTCCTGCAAGCTCCATGATCAGCGCAGCCGCTCTGTCGGCTACATATTCCGCATCGTTGGGGTCTATTCCCCTTTCAAATCTTTTTGAAGAATCAGTATGAATATTCGTAAGTTTAACTGTCTCTCTTATATCAGCCAGGTTGAAGTATGCAACTTCAATCAGTACATCCTGTGTTGTTTCAGTCACTCCGCTGTGCAGGCCGCCCATTACTCCCGCCATAGCTACAGGTTTTTCCGAATCGCAGATCATCAGGATTTTATCGTTCAGCACATACTCTTTACAGTCCAGAGTAGTGAACTTTTCTCCGTTCGCCGCTTTTCTGACGATTATCTTTTTACCCGCAATTTCTTTAAAATCGAAAGAGTGAAGAGGATGACCGGTCTCGAGCATAACGAAATTAGTTATATCCACAATGTTGTTTTTAGGCCTCAATCCGACAGCCAGAAGTCTTTCCTTAAGCCAGCCGGGAGATTCTTTCACAGTCACGCCCTTAATGATGCGGGCAGAGTATCTCGGGCAGGCGGAAGGATCGAGAATTTCTATCTTAACATGATCTGAAGTAGTCTCACTGGCTTCAGTGATTTTGATTTCAGGGATTTTCAGTTCAGTACCGGTCATGAAAGCGAATTCTCTCGCGAAACCGAGATAACCGAGAGCATCAGCCCTGTTCGCAGTAACTTCAAGTTCAAAAACAATGTCTTCATAGCCGAACAGGTCATTTAATGGAGTCCCGATTTTGATGCTTTCGTCCAGTACCATGATCCCGTCATGATTCTCAGACAGCCCGAGCTCATCCTCAGCGCAGATCATACCGCATGATTCCTCGCCGCGTATCTTCGATTTTTTGATAACAAAATCTTTTACCTTAGCTCCCTCAAGCGCGACAGGAACGGTTTGACCCGGACTGACGTTCGGAGCTCCGCAGACTATCGGAAGTATCTCTGATCCGGTATCGACTTTGCAGAGCGTCAGTTTGTCGGCGTTCGGATGTTTAGAGCATTCCAAAACCTTTCCGACAACGAACTTATCGTAATTTCTTGTAATGTGTTCTACGCTTTCTGATTCAAATCCAAGGATAGCAAGTCTGTGAACTATGCTGTAGATGTTCGAGGAGTTAATATCATGATCAATATATTGTTTAAGCCATTTTGATGAAATTTTCATTTGTTCTCTGATCCGTAATTATATTAAAACTGTTCAAGGAACCTCAGATCGTTCTCCGTGAAATCCCTGATGTCATTAACGCCGTATTTGAGCATTGCGAGCCTCTCAATTCCGAGACCGAAAGCAAATCCGGTGTAAACTTCGCTGTCAACTCCGACATTCTCAAGCACCTTAGGGTGTACCATACCGCACCCGCCGAGTTCGATCCATCCGCTTCTTTTACATAGCGGACATCCTTTCCCTTTACACTTGAAGCAGCTGACATCAACTTCCGCAGACGGTTCGGTGAACGGAAAGTAATGCGGTCTGAACCGGATAACCGTATCTTTACCGTACAGGATCCTGAACAGCTCTTTCAAAGTGCCTTTCAGTTCGGCAAAAGAAACGCCCTCATTTACATATAATCCCTCGCACTGAGAGAACATCGCGGTATGCGTCGCATTCTCTTTTTCGTTCCTGTAAACCCTTCCCGGAGATATAATTCTGAACGGCGGCTTGCCTTTCTCCATTGTCCTTATCTGTACAGACGAAGTCTCAGTCCTCAGCAGTTTGTTCTTTTCAACATAAAGTGAATCCGTTACCTTTCTTGCAGGATGCCAGGTCGGCATATTCAGCGCGTCAAATATGTAATATTCAGTTTCGACTTCGGGTCCTGACGCAACTGAAAAACCCATCTGTCTGAGAATATCTTTCAGTTCATCCCTGATCATATTCAAGGGATGAAAATTACCCGAATCGGTATATCTACCGGGTAACGTCAGGTCTATTTTCTCGGTTTCTTTCTCAGAATATTTTTCTTTGAGCTGATTAATAATTTCGAGCGCTTCGTCTCTCAATCCGTTAACCAGAAGCCCGAATTCCTTTCTTTTTTCCGGAGCGATTGTTTTTATCTGATCAAAAAGTAAAGTTATCTCACCCTTTTTCGAAAGATATTTGATCCGTTTTTCTTCGGCTTCCCCGAACGATCCGGAAGTTTTTATATCGTCAAGGATCTGCTGTTTCTTCTTTCTAAGTTCATCCATT
>DMTS01000119.1:0-13543 GCA_003477045.1 Candidatus Delongbacteria bacterium | reverse complement strand
AAAAAAAGGAGATCGCTCTCCTTTTCACTCGTGCTGAAGACCGGACTTGAACCGGTACAGTACCAGGTACCGAGGGATTTTAAGTCCCTTGTGTCTACCAATTCCACCACTCCAGCAGCCACACATACTATAAGAGGCGACGACCAGATTTGAACTGGTGCATAGAAGTTTTGCAGACTTCTGCCTTACCGCTTGGCTACNNCCTTGGCAAGGTCGTGCTCTACCACTGAGCTACTCTCGCTTAGGTCGGGTAATATAATGACTCAAAAAATCATTTGCAAGAAAAATATTGAGGTTTTTTTACAGATCTGAAATTATTATTTTATCCGGTTTTTTTGTTGCTTTTTATATATATTTTTTATTAGTTTACACAGATAAGGAAGAAGAAGCTATGGAACTTATAAATCAAAGATATCAGGCAATACAGATACTCGGGCAGGGAGGATTCGGAAGCGTTTACAAGGTCGCCGACCAGTTCGAATACGGCAAGATACTTGCGCTAAAAAAGATAAAGTCCGATGTAATATCGACTAAAGCGATAAATGTATTCAAGCACGAATTTAAATTTCTGATCTCGCTAGTTCATCCCAATCTTGTAAAAGTCCATGATTTTGATATTGACAAGGAGACCAACGAACTTTTCTTTACGATGGAATACATTCAGGGCAACTCTTTGTTTAAATCCCTGAAAGAAAGTTTTTCATGGGAGAAGGTCGAGAACAATCTGATCCAGGCGGCAAGAGCACTTTCTTATATTCACACCAAAGAAGTTATTCACTACGACATAAAACCGGACAACATTTTTATAGACGACTACGGAAAGCTTAAAATAATGGACTTCGGGTTTGCAGGATCAAAAAATACGACTGAGGTAAGGGGAACGATGCAGTTCATCGCTCCCGAACTGATACAGAAAAAAAATGTAACCCATAAGATAGATTTTTTCTCTCTGGGCGTGACTTTCTATTTCAGCATAACCGGAAAACTTCCTTTCAAGGGAAAAGACAAACAGGAAGTGATCGCCAATTCAATTAAAGGAAGTTATATTCCGCTAAATGAGATAAGAAAGGATATACCTAAAAAGCTCGTTAAAGTCATCTCTAAAATGATGCAGCCTGATCCGGAAAACCGTTATGACAACGCAGACGAAATAATACTAGATCTCGTTGAAGACCCGCAGAAAAAGAGTTCTGTTCAGTATCTTTTCACCGGACTGGGTATAAGGTCCTATATTTCTTCCGGAAAACTGATAGGCAGGAAAAAAGAACTTGGTTTTCTGATGGATATTTCTAACAAGGTTTTCAAAGAAAAAATATTTTATGACAATAAACCGATCTTTCTTATCGGCAGGTGTGGAAACGGAAAATCATCGATATTAAGAGAGTATAAGTACCTGATACAGCTTAACGAGAATATAGACTATTTTACCGCAAATTTCATCAGAGGTGACGAAACCACATATCAGGCTTTCGAGATCATAATTCTTGAGATGTTCAGGGTTTATAAGCTTAATCCCGAGGATTACCCCAAACTTCTTTTTCTGTTCGCAAGCGATGATCAGTTGGAAAGTTATGACGAAACTGCCGGATCAAAGCTGAGGAGAATTGAAGAGATAGAATCAATGGCGGAATTTATCTGCGATATCTCCAGGAAGTTTAAATTTGTTCTCGAGCTGAAGGATTTTGACAATTCCAACTCGCCGTCAATAAATCTTCTCGACAAGCTCGCGGCAGAAATGAGAAAAAGCCCCGAAAAACAGATGGCTTTCATGATAGTCACAACTGTCCAGACAGAGAATCTGAAATCATATCACAAGATCACGCTGAAAAGACTGAGAGAAAACATTCACAAGCTTGAAATAAACCCGTTAGCGCTTAGCGAAACAAAGGAATATGTTACACAGCTACTAATGGAACCTTCCGTACCGGAGGAGATAATTAGTTTTATTCACAGATTTACAGGCGGGGTGCCGTACCATATTAATGAACTTTTAATTTACCTTTTTAACGCCAATTATCTTAACAGGACAGGAATGAAATGGTCGATCAATCCGTCATTCATTGCGGAATTGACAATAGGACTGAGAGAGATCACATTCAGTAATTTCAAACGGTTTTCTATAATCGAGCAGGCTATAATAAAAGAACTCACTCTTCTCGGGAGACCGACAGCCTTCGACATGATGGATATTATTGCAAAAGTTACAATGGTCAACAAGCAGATTATAATAAAATTTCTTCAGAAACTGACCGACAGCGAGATAGTGGAAAAGATCAAGTATTATGACGGTTACCGATACTATCTCGGTAAAAAACTATTTCACGATTCAATAATCAAGGATTTTCAAAAGGACGAATACCCCAGATGGAACGAGCTGACCGCAACTCTGATAGAAAATAAATACGGAGTTACCGGGAACAATATCTATGCGCTGGCCGATTACTATTTCCGCTGTTCTGACCGGAAAGAAAAAGCTATAAAGATGTTGGAAGCGGCGATCGAAAAATCCCGTGAAGAGAACAATCTTGAATTTGCCGTAACGAATCTGAGAAGGCTTCATACTATCGAGAAAGATCCTGAAAAAAAGACAAACATATTTATAAATATAATTCAAAGCCAGACGATCCTGGGAAACTATGACTCGGTACTTGATCAGCTTGTCAAATTTGAAAATGAAGATCATGATCTTTCCGAAATAAATATGCTGAAAATTCAGCTCGTTAAATTCGACTGCTCATCAAAAGCAGGCAGATATGACCATCTGGACAAAGCAAGAGAATGGCTGTTCAGTTTTAAATTAAAAAGATATTTCCCGAAAGAGATCAAGGCGTCGTATTTGGTATGGCTCGGAGATTTTTATAAAAATGACGGAAAGTACAGCAAAGCTCTCAGCTATTTCAAAAAAGCTATGGCGATCCATAAAAAGGGTAAAAGAGAACTTCTTAAGGCACGAACTTTATTGAAGATATGCAAGATAAAAGTGCTTCTGGCAAACCTGAAGAATGTTTACAGCGACATCCTCGACTCTCTGGAAGTATTTAACAGGTATAACGAGACAGAGGATATCCTTGAAACTTTCTTTTCACTGGGAGACATCTGTAATAGGCTGAACGACAGGACAAGCTCGCTTGAATATTACAACAGGTGTAATGAACTAGCAAAAGACCAGAATAATATCAGCTACGAAGTAAAATCATCTCACAGAATAGCCGAATTCGATCTCGAGAAAGTTGACCTCTTAAAGACGATCAGGTCTATCAACTGCGGGGTCGAGAAACCTGAGGATGTAAACATTGCCGAACTGACAGGTGATATTTATTATTACCGAGCTGTGCTGTTTTACCAGACAGGCAAGCTTGATGACGCGTTTTTCTGTATAAATAAATCCAAAGGGATCCGTATTCTTCTTAAAAGAAATGTCAAACTTACCGAGTGTTATTTTCTCGAAAGCAGGATACTTATTAGGCAGTATAAGGCTGATGACGCGCAAAAGATCTTGGATATAGCAAAAAATTATTATACGAAAGAAAATAAAAGTTTTGTCATCGAGTATTTTATGGTAGAAGCGCTTATCGGAATACAGCAGAATAAATTTAAGAAAGCCCTGAAATCTCTTCAAAAAATAGACAGAACGGTAGATCAGGCTGCCCCTCTTCAGAAAAGAATCATGTTCAGAGTTATCAAGGCGGTAGTTTACGACAAGCTCAATGACTACAAACTAACTCTGGAAACGATCGGGCAGGCATACGCTATGTTTGTTCAGAATGACACAATATTGAGCGAGAATAAACTTCTGAATCTGAAACTTATGATATTCTACGATAAAGTAAGATGTTATGCCGGCGACCAGAGCAACGGTATCAAAGACATGTCGAATATTATACAGTTTCTCGGGAATCATGAGCTGTCATTTTATAAAGCTCAGGTGAATTACAACCTCGGAAAAGTATATATGGATATGGGCGAGAATTACAGGTCCGTCTCATGTTTCAAAACCGCCAAAAAAGAATTTGAGAAAATGTCCGGAGACTATCCGGAGCTCAGACTGGCTAACAGGACGATTGAAGAAGAGGAAATGAAACAGGACAACAGGATCGATAATGTTCAGAGAGCATAAAATAAATGCTGAAGAACCGGCAGAAAAAATTACAGCCGGATACATCAGAAAAGATTATCTGTCTTCGAATATGATCTATATATCCGCCGCTTTGTTACGTATGGCCTGGCTGATTACTACTATAGTAATTCTTGAGCTGACAAACAATTTCGGAAAAGATATAAGGACGGTTCTTTATTTTTCTGCGGCTGCAGGAATAACATACTTTATCGCATCTGCTGTTTGGAAGATGATAGCCTCATTCATGCATCACAGCATGAACGGTAGGCGGGTGATATCAAATATAGATTCGAAGTATTCTGATCTGAAAATCCTCATGCTATATGATCTAAATTCAATGAAGGATGGATCCGAGATAAGGAAGTCAGCCGTAGAAGAACTCTCAGCAGGATTTTTAAAAATAAAAGGCAAACCGGATTTCTTTTTCGGTACACCGGCAAAGAACGCATACAGAAAAATTCTGATTTCAGTTGCGATGATCACTTTAATCTTCTCCAACAGCTATACCTCTTCCGCAGCCGGAAGGGTAGTGAACTACGGTATGGATTTCAGACCGCCGGCATCGCATTCACTTAAATTACTTCATCCGAGTATAACAGCTGCCGAAAGAGACTCAGTTGACCTTGTATGTGTCCTGAGAGGTAAAAATCCGGGAATAATTACTCTAAAAAAAAGATCGGTCAGCGAAGATACTTTCATATCCAAAGAAATTGCACAGGCTCAGGACAGCATATATTTAAGCAGATCCGCAGAATCTTCCGGATTTTATTATTTCTTTGAATCGCATGAAACCGTATCGGACACAGGATTCGTTACCATACTTAAACGCCCGGACATTTCTTCCCTTTCCGTGACCGTAGATCCGCCGCAATACACAAGGATACCTTCTAAAGAATACAACGAGATAATATCAAAAATATCAGCTTACAAAGGTTCGCGGGTAACTATGATCCTGACCCCCACAGCAGAATTGGATTCCGCACTGATCAGATTCGATGACGGCAAAAAGAAATACTTCATGCGGTCTGATGGAGGAACATATTTAGCTGATCTTAGAATTCTGAATAATTACGAGTTCTCATTTGAACTTTACAGCCGGTCAGGGGATGTGATCCTTCAGAATAAAAATCCCGTAGTTCACAGAATCGAAATGATAAAAGACGAGTTCCCTGTCGTAAATATTATCTATCCGGAAGATGGTCAGATGATAGATGAATCGCTGCAGGTCCCGGTGTTCGCTACTGCCACAGACGACTTTGAACTTAGTCGGGCAAGGATATTTTACCGCAAAATGTCTTTTAATGAATTTTCAGGCAAAATGAACAGAACGGATTTTATTGATGAACAGATAGAACTTTTGAAGGACAGTGAGGGTATTTCGGTTATAAACAAATATTTTTCATGTGCTTCACTCAACCTGCTCCCGGAAGATAAAGTGGAATTGTTCGTCAGAGTATATGATAACGATGCGGTTTCAGGCCCGAAATTCACAGATTCCAAAATTAGAACCGTTATGCTTCCTTCAATAGAGCAGTTACTTACAGGATCCGAAGAAAATTACATCAATCAGGACAGAATTCTAAAAGAAGAACTGGAAAAGAATTCCGCAGTTCTTGAGAAGCTGTCGGATATTTCAGAAAAATTGAAAAAGAATCAAAAACCGGACTGGGAGGACGATAAGAAGTTCAGGCAGATCGCCGATGATCAGGAACGGATGAATAAAAGCCTAGAAGAGCTTCAGAAAGATATTCAGAAAAATATTTCGATACTTGAGGAAAATTCAATAATTAGTGAAGAAACGATGAATAAATATATGAAACTCCAAAAACTTGTTGATGAATTATTTACTGTGGAAATGAAAGAAAAACTCAGACAGCTGAATGAACTTCCAGAACTTGGAGAGTTCGATAAAAAGAAATATTCGGAACTTCTTCAAGAATTTGAGGACCAGCAGAAGCAATTCAGCGAAGGCATTGAGAAATCTATCGAAATGCTGGAGCAGATAAAAAACGAATATATGATCGACAGGCTGTTAAGACAGATAGACGATATGATCACAAGGCAGAGCGAGGTGAATTCAGCGATAAAAGAAAAAAATTACGACATCAGCGAGCTGGTTTCAAAAGAAAAGAAAATAGAAAGCTCTTTCGGCTTTTTCGAAAAAGAGCTGGAAAAATTGAGCGCAGACTCGAATGAAAAAGGTTTTGGCGAAGTGATGAAAGATGTTAAAGAAAAAAATCTCGATAAAGATTTTTCCGGTATGAAGGATATGATCGGCGGTAACAAACAGGATGATGCCGGAGAAAAAGGGAGCGAAATATCTTCAAAGCTTCTTGACACTAAATCAAAACTCGCCGGTCTTAAAAAGAAGATGCTTGATAAACAGAAAGACGATCTGAAGAAAGAGCTTGATGAAGTCATTTCAGATTTGCTTTTAGTATCCTCGGAAATAGAAAAACTTAAGAATTTTTCAAAAGATATCACTGCAAGTTCTTCTCATTCGGCGGAAATTCAGAAAAAGTTTGCAAGGACAGAATCTCTGTTCAATGAAATCAGCGATAAAATATTTGCGATATCGAAAAAAACCTTTTTCGTCGAAAAATCCGCTGTAGCCCAGATAGGAAGGATATCAGAACTGTTCGGACAGATCACGGTCGTTATGAATAACCGGTATTTTTCATCATCTTATGAAAAAAATTCTTATCTCATGGGCGGTGTCAACAAGCTTGCGGTTATGCTAAGGGACGCAAAAGATGAAATTGACAGATCATCGTCTCCGTCCGGTCTGGAAGAAATGCTTAAGAAAATGGAAGAGCTTGCAAAACAGCAGGCTGACCTTAACTCCAGAACATCCTCGATGAAGGGAAATTCAAGCCAGATGAGCATGTCACAGATGCAGCAGATGATGAACAGATTGGCTATGGAACAGGCCCAGTTGTATGATGCGCTGATGAAAATGCAGAGCGGAATGAAGCAGCCGGGCAAAGAAGGAAGTCCGGGTGAAGACGGCTCACCGTCAGCCGGTATGCCCGGACCTGCAGCAGGGCAGGGTGGGAGCGGTAAAGACGGTCAGCCGGGAAATGCGGGTGCGCCAAAAGGCGGACAGCATGGCAGCTCTGAACAGATGAGTAATTCCGGTCTCGGTAAAAAGCTCGGCAGCGCAGGCGATTCTATGAAAGAGGTCGAGAAGCAGCTGAAAGACAGAAAGCTGGATGAATCTCTGACGGCGAACCAGAATCAGGCTTTAAATAAACTTCTTGACGCGATCGAGTCGGTAAAAAGAGAAAAATACGAAAATAAAAGAGAAAGCGCTTCCGGAAACAAACAGGCTGTTGATCCCGGGAAGTATGAGCTGAAAAATGATACAGACCTAAAGGAGATGTTGATAAGATCATTAAGGGACGGCTATACTAATAAGTATAAAATTAAGATAAAGAACTATTTCAGAGAGCTGGAAAATTAAAGGGAGGCTAGTTATGAAAAAAATTATAGCATTGAACATTATAGCTGCTGCCGTATATTTCCTGATTTCATGTTCGGGTAACAAAAATGACATTACGGTCGTCTCGATCAACTCGCTTAACGGCAATATTTTCCCAATGCAGAAAGACAGCGTAAAGATTGGAGGATTCAGCCTTATATCTTCGAAGATATATGAAGTGAAAGGCAAGAATGTAAACCGTAACACGGAGATCATAGGCAACTCCAATTTTATTTATGGAACTGCTGAAGCGTATTTTACAGGCGGAAAAGCGGTGATCGAGCTTATGAACGAGCTTGACTTCTCCTGCCTGATAATAGGGCACAGAGAGTTTTACTTCGGATTTGACGAGCTGGAAAAGCTTTCCGAAACGGCAAAATTCCCTTTTGTTTCAGCAAACCTGACATACAGGGATTCTTCAACGATAGGTTTTATCAAACCTTATATCATACTGAAAGACGGCATCTCGGCTGTGATAGGAATAAGTACAGGCAAAGTGACAAAGGCAAACCTAGAAAAAGACATAAGCAGAATAATAGTGACCGACCCTGTTTCAGCAGTCGAAAACAGCATTAAAGAACTGAAATCGAAAGGAATAAAAAACATTATAGTTGCCGGAGACTTTGACTGCGATATGAACACATCCTCCAACCTGACCAGGGAAGAAATTAAAAAACTGTTCGCGGTCACCGGAGTTGATCTGTTCCTGACAACTACGGAAGAAAACAAATCATGCATTCTCTCTAAACAGAAACCGGTGCAGCACAGCAGTATAAACGGATCAGAACTGGTATCGTTCGTTATTGAAAACGGGATTATAACTAACCTGCAAAGGCATAAAGTGACTTCCGAAACAGCGAAACCTGACCCGAATCTAACAGGTAAAATGGCTGAAATTGACCAGATGATAAGAACGATAACAGGAAAAGTACTTGGAAATTCCCTCGATGAGATCGGACACGCAACGGGTGAAAAATTCACTTCCGAAACCCCACTCGGAGATCTCATAAGCGACATTATGAAAGAATATACGAAGACCGATATTTTCATAATGAACAGCGGGAAAGTGCGGAGGGGATTCTCAAAAGGTCCGATCACGCTTGGCGACCTTTACGGAGTTCTTCCCTACGAAGGTAATCTTGTCACAGTAGAGATGACAGGAAGCCAGATACTGACAATTCTCGAGAGTTCATGCGCTATAAAAATGAGCAAGAGTTTTCTGCAGGTTTCGGGCATTGCATTCAGCTACGATTCGTCGAAACCGCCGATGTCAAGAGTTATACCTAAAACAGTGAAGATAAACGGAAAAAATCTCGAGCATGGCAGGGTTTATTCAGTGTCTATGACAGATTATATATATCAGGGGGGAGACTCTTATACGGAATTTACCGCTATGAAAATAGCACTGATTAAAACGCATCAGAAACAAATGCGCGAAATATTAAAGGATTTCATAATGGCAACCATAACCATAAAAGCTCATGAAAACAACAGGATAACTGACATTTCAAAACTTTAGACAAGGATGATCCGGTATGTTCGGGTTTATAAAGAACAGACTGCTTTTTAAACTTATACTGCTATTTATACTGATAGTATTTACTCCGATATGCGTAGTGACATATTTCGTTTACGATCTCGTAGTCGAAAACTATAACGAGACGGTAGCAACCTCGCTAAAAGCGGGTGAAAATTATGTTACGACAATTTTTGACCGTAATCTGGATCTGATATCGGCCAACAGAATAAAGATCAGGGATGATTTTGAGTACCGTTCAAAACTGAGATCCTTAATAAATGGCGAAGTTGATATAAGAGAATTATACACTTATATGAAAATGAATTACGGTTTCGATTTTGTCAGTATTTCGCAAATAGGTACCGGACCGGACATGTTCTATTCGGAAACAGTTAAAAAAACTGACGGCCTTGATTTGGGCAATGAAACCTCGCAGCCTGAAATAAATTACACTGAAAATAATTTTGTAGCGCTATTAAAAATCAGCGAAAATATCAACGGGAACCCTGTTTTTGTTACAGTAGGGAAAATTATTGACGGCAATAACTTCATCGAGTTCAGCAAAATACTGAATTTCGATTTTACACTATTTGAAAAACACGATGGAAAGACTCTTAACAGATTCTCAACGATCTTTGACGAATACGGTTTCATTCTCGCTCCAGGAAGCATACTTCTCGACCATCCCGGAGGAGAGGAAAGGCTGATGATAGAAGGAAAGATATCAAGCAGGAACAGAAAAATACTGGTATTCAAACTCGATAATTTCAGAAATAATTATTCGGGAGCAGTAAGTATAGTCGAAAATCAGAACTACATACGGACTGCAAAAAAGCATTTTACGATACTTATGCTTACTTTTATTGGCCTGACCCTTGTGCTGGGGTTGTTCATCAGAAATAAAATAGTGAACCCTATTTCAGAACTTCTTGAAGGGATCGGGAATGTATCTCAGCAGATCGACAGCGGACAACCCATAGAAGCCCTGCCGATAACAGGAAATGACGAGATCGGAAGACTTGCAGACGAGTACAACAGGATGTCTTCAAGCCTCGGAAGAAGCTTCGCAAGAATAAAATATCTACAGAATTATCTTCTCAATATATTCGAATCTATGCCTTCAGCTATGATAGCGGTTGACAACAACGGAAAAATAACACAGTGGAACAGGTCAGCCGAAAAGTATAAGGATCCCGATTCCGTACTGAAGAAGGGAGAAGAGATATGGAAAGCGATATCCAAGCTCGGAGTTTATAAGGATGAACTTCTACGAGTGATAAATGAAAGAGGCCATATCGAGATGTACCGCGAGCCTTTTAGAAACGGGGAGAAAGTCAATCTTAATATTCATCTGTTTCCGCTTATAGCAAACGGTGTCAAAGGCTCTGTGATCAGAATAGATGATATAACGGAACTGAAGAAAAAGGAAGAGCAGCTGAGGCAGGCGCAGAAAATGGAAACGATCGGAACTCTGGCCGGGGGCATCGCCCACGATTTTAATAATATCTTAAGCGGAATAGTCGGAGTGGTATCGATCCTTAAGTATAAACTCGACAAGAATCTTGAGATAACAAAAGAACAGCTTACGGAATACCTAGACATTATGGAGCAGTCAGGCAGGAGAGCGGGTGATATAGTTCAAAGACTGCTTACCCTGTCGCGAAAACAGAATACAACAATGGAAAAGGTCGATGTTTCGGAGGTTCTGATACATATTATAAAAATATGCTCGAATACATTCGATAAATCTATAAAGATCGAAGGTGTCAATCTTGATACAGTATCTTCAATCTATGCAGACTTTACTCAGCTTGAGCAAGTGATCCTGAACCTTGCAATAAACGCCAGCCACGCAATGACGATTATGAGACCGGCGGATCAGCAGCCTGGAGGCGTACTGACCATTGAAGTATCGGATTATGTTTCTGATTCTGAGCTGGCGGGATATACTTCTCCGGATAATGTAAATGAATATTTAAAAATATCGGTCAAAGATACAGGTGTCGGTATGGACAGGGTAATAATAAGCCAGATCTTCGAACCTTTTTTTTCAACGAAGGACAAAAGTATGGGTACCGGCCTGGGTCTGACAATAGTTTATAATATAATTCAGCAGTTCGGCGGGTTTATTGATGTAGATTCGACTCCCGGTAAAGGCACGGAGTTTAAAATGTATTTACCGAAATATAAAAAAGAAGCTGAAACAGATCGCAGGAGGGATTCAGTACAGGTAAAAAAAAGTTCAGGCACAATACTTGTTGTTGATGATGAACCTGTACTGCGCGAACTTGCAAGATCCATGCTGATGCAGGCAGGATATGAAGTAATTCTCGCAGATGACGGGGATACGGGAATAACAGCATATAAAGAAAGAGAGTATGAAATAGATCTTGTTCTGCTTGATATGATGATGCCCAACAAAAACGGCAGGGAGACTTTCGATGAACTGAAAAAAATAAACAAAGATGTTAAAGTTATTATGACATCCGGTTTTACCAAAGACAAGAGGGTCGAGGATGTTTTAAAAGCGGGAGTTTCTGATTTTATTCAGAAACCTTATACGATATTTGCTCTGTCAGAAAAAGTACATAAGGTGCTGTTCGATGAAAATAACGACAAATAAAAGAAGTCTGCCCGACTGGATAAAGGTGGATTTTAAACACAATTCCGAAGTAATGGAGCTTAAAAAAGAACTCCGCAAAAATAAGTTGCATACCGTATGCGAAGAAGCAAAGTGTCCCAACCTGTCGGAATGTTTCGGCAAAAAAAAGACCGCAACATTCATAATAATGGGGGATAAATGTTCGAGAAACTGCAGATTCTGCAGCGTAACCCATCAGGCACCCGACTTCCTCGATCCCGATGAGCCGTTAAAAGTGGCGGAAATGGTAAAGGATTTGAAACTTGTACACGCAGTAATTACATCAGTTACCCGTGACGATCTTCCCGACGGCGGGTCCGGGCATTTTGCAAGTGTGATAAGGGAGGTCAGGAAGCTGACTCAAGCGACAGTAGAGGTGCTGACACCGGATTTTAAAGGAATTGAGGCAGACAGGATAAGAGTATCTGATGAAAAACCTGATATTTTCAACCATAACATAGAAACAGTAAGAGAACTGTATTCAAAGATCAGACCTGAAGCGGACTACGATAGATCATTAAGTTTTCTGAAAGGGATCAAAATGGATAATAACGCAATACTTTCAAAATCCGGAATAATGGTAGGCCTGGGCGAAACCGATGACCAACTGAAACGGCTTCTTCACGACCTGTCTGAAACAGGAATAGATATTTTTACATGCGGACAGTATCTGAGACCTTCAAAAAACAATATTCCTGTAGAGAAATTTTTAACACCCGAGTGGTTTGAAAGATTCACTGAGCTGGCAAGATCGTTCGGCATAAAATATGTTTATGCGTCTCCTTTTACTCGGAGCTCATATAATGCTGCGGAAATAATATCATCTATAAGAAAAGCTTAAAAAATGGATGACACAAAAGCAAACATACCGGAATGGTTCAAAGGCGGGGAAAACAAAATATCATTGTATTCTTCTGTAAGGATAGTCAGAAACTTCAGGGCTATCAATTTCCCTTCTGCCGGAGTTCATAACAGCTTCAGACAGGTAGAAAAAAAGGCAGATGAAGTACTCGGGGAGCTAATTACTAATGGCACAGTTATTAAGTTTGATATAGCCGCGATCGACCAGTCCGAAATAATCAGACTCCAGAAATTCAGAATACTACCTGCCCGCAGAAATGATGTTCTGACAAAAATGAAACTATATCATCACCGCAGTCTGGATACATACCTTCTTATAAATTATTCCGACCATCTGACTTTTTTTGCTCATACAGGAGGAAACGATATTCGAAGATCTTATAACAACTGCACGGCACTGGCAGATATGTTCAGAAATGAAGACATGTCAATGGATGAGCGGGGAAATTATCACACTGCCTCTCTCGATTATTTCGGTACCGGTCTAAAATGTTTTTCGGTACTGACAATTCCCGCAATAAGGCTTTTCGGCGACATTAACTGGCTCATATCATCATTAAAAACCAACAGGACAGCATCAAAATCATTTTTTTCGCTTGACGGCTATGATATGACGATAATTTCAAACATGGATTCGGTGTCGAAAAATTCAGATGAGATAGTATCGGATTTCGGGAAAATACTTGGCGAGATAGAGAAAATTTCAGACGGACTAACCCGAGAAAATAATGAAAAATCGGATGAATTAAAGCTGAGGTGTTCGAGAATAATTAATTATGATTTCTTGACATTTAGTAATTTTATGGAGATATATTATATACTGTCGTTCATAAGACTGACCGGACAGTGCATCATACCCGTTAACGAGCTGAACGAACAGGTCGGATTTGTGGTATTTGATTCCCCGAGATCATCTTTAAGCGG
>DMTS01000184.1 GCA_003477045.1 Candidatus Delongbacteria bacterium | reverse complement strand
CATTTTCTCCGTCGTCAGGACCCGGATAATTTTTATCCATCCACCAGCAGTAAGTATCGTTAATAAGGTCACCAAACATGCCATCCGCGCCTACATCCTCTCCGTACCAGCCGTCCTTTTTTGATGTGCCCCAACGCTTAACCGGAGTATCATACATAGGTGTATCAAACACTCTTTCAGCCCAGACAACATTATTAAACGCATCGTACCAGCCCTGATCAAACAGAGACACATCAAGGCCGTCAGTTAGGTCAACGATCGTGCTGTCCGCATAGTTCGGATCTTGATCAAGTGAAGTGTGGAAGTTTTCACTCACCATAAACGCTAAAGTCAGCTTAAGAGAATCTCCGTAAGCGAACTTCCAGACTTTTTTATTTATAAAATCGTCTGGTATACCAAGGGAATCGCCGTCGATGTCTATAGCTACATTCTCGTATTTCTCATAACCGAGAGGACCGAACGACAATAAAAATCTCTGCTCAGATCCATTTGCTAAATCATTTAATTCTTTTAGAGTACCGTCCGATATACCCCCTGCCTGTTCCGTGCCAGTCACGACCCACGGCTGCCATTTATCCGCTTGAGGAATAGGAGTACTGTCAGTTTGCGTATCCATTCCGAGATAAATCTCTCTTATACTTGTGAGATTATGATCGAATTCGTCGTTAGACATTACCATGTAACGGCCTTTGTCGCCAACAGGTGTCCCTTCGGTTCTTCCGCCAAATAGAGGTTCATAAAACCAATACAAGTTGTCATAATTTGTGTCATCATAACCCTTTTGTTTAGGTGTGAGATCATATTGCCAGTCTGAATGCAATCCTGTTTTCCAGTGAGGCCCCCAATCCTCACTTTCAAAAGAGCCAAGAGAAGATATATTGAAAGAATATCTAGAATTTGGATTTGGATTTCTGAGAACCATAACGGAAAAATTGCCCGTTGCGCCGTAAAGTGGGGCTCCCGCACTCGGTTCTCGCGCTATTTCCCAGCCAATTTCGTCTGAATATTCATAACTCCTGCCGTCATTATCAGCGGACCAAATAAGATTTAATTCTACAGATTTCTTATCACCAGTTGCAGGATCGATATAACTGTCCCATTTTTCAATAAAGCCACAAATGTCGTCCATGTGTCCGTATTTGCTGAAATTCGTATTTTTTATATCACAGTCGGTATGTAGCCCAATAAAAAAATCATAAATATCTTTCTTTTCATTATTGAGATTGTAAACTGTGTAATCTATTATTATAAATTTCTTTGCATAATCATAAGGCCATGCATAACTGGTTTGCTTGATTTCGATCCCAAGCGGAATATGACTTCTACTATCAAATTGGTCCCAAGTATAATGGTCTGTACCTTTATCACTAAATCTTGTCGTAAACTGTTCATAAGCTGTTGCTTTGGGATCATAAACATCTTGAAATAGGCAATTCATCCGGCCTTCTACGCACGAAGATTCATAAATCCTACCTCGGGTTATTCCAGAAAGATCTTCATCAAGGAAATATGGCTTTATCTCAGCACCATAAATTGTTGTGCTGCCTTCCCAAGCAGTGCTGACTAAAGGCCCTTGAAACACCTTCATATTGGTTCCATCAATGCTAATACTTGCTGAATCTAAATATCCTCCGAGCATTAAAGAAGCTGCAAATAGATATCCTTGACCTGAATCGCCGGGCATTTCACCTGAAACTGCCGGCTTGCCTGTACAAGGGTCAAAAACCGGATCTTCCTCAGAAGATATATTACCGACATATCCGCAGTTACTTATGTTCATCCAGAAAAGGCCAGCACGGTGGACCCGATTCTCTGGATAAGGTTTCTGGGTACTTTTGTAAGTGCTATTTATCAAACTATCTAAAGAATTCTGATCTTGCTGAAATAAATTATAATTTGAATGGGAAAAGAGAGTAATTTCCATCATTAAAAGATTAATCGATATAATAGCTCTCTTATAATACATTTTGTTACCTTTAAGCTCAATATTAAATGTAGGTGGTATTAAAAGAACCTTATCAATCTACATTTCTATTCTTTGAAAATCAAGTAATTAACTAAGTTTGGGATAGAATATTCTATCCCAAACCTTGCAAATCCATTTTTCAGCAGCACGCACCCGTACCCACTGAACAGACACATGTATAGGCACATGTATTAATACATATGGTTACACATGTTTGCCAAGCACACCATGTATCAGGACACATAGATAATGCAGTTTGTCCACCTTTTACTTCTATCATCTCGCTACTATTCAGCTTTGCGATCGTCTCTTTGTTGAGACTGAGTGCTACTTTTCTTTCGTTCATTTTCTTTACCTCTTTTTTTATTTTTTATTTCTATCCGGCCGGATATTTATTTAATCTATTAAAAGCATTTCAGTCCAATTTAAATAGTTTTCGTTTAGATTCGATAAGAACGACAACCCCACACCGGAAGTTCCGTTAAGAATTCCTAATTCATATTCATATCCTTTTGTTGTGAACATGCTGAATCCTTCAAGGCTATAATTCTTACTCTTATAAAAACTCAAAGTAATTCCAAGCCAATGCTCAATCAGTTCATCATAAATATTTTGATTATGAAATCTTTTTAAATTCTTACATATAACATTGATCCCTGCCGAACCGTGACATACTCCCGAATCTCTAATTAGTTGTTTTCCAACATCGTTTCGTGTTTCTAATGAATCAAAAACATCTTTGGCTTTTACTATATAATTTTCATCGCATAGAATTTTATAAGCATTTAAAAAGGCAAACCCGTTCCCTATATCGCCGTAACACCATGATAAACGGCTACTCGTTTTAGGGTTAATATTAATCAATTCAACACACGATGGATACCTTGAAAATGTAACTTTATCGGGGATTGTTTCATTTGAAATAATATAATTTGAAAATCCTTTTATAAGTTCAATGCAATCTGCATTACCATCAGTTATTCCAGCGACCTTACATAAAATTATAATTATGCTTGACATACCGTGTGACAGACTTAGATTATATACTTCCTTCGGTTTTTCGTTTTCGTCGAGTATTGTAGAAATAATTTTAGCAGTTTTATTCACTTCATCAAAAATTGCATACGTTTTCAATTTTTGAACATAATCGTATAAATAATCTTTTACTTTAGGGTTTGAATTTGCTCTTTTTGTAAAGTAGAAAGCAATACCGGTCGCGCCATGTAGAAAGTCAAAATTATTAGATCTTGCATAACCATCCATAATTTTATCTAGATATTCGTCAAAATCGACTAGCAAAGAAAGATTATTATCTCCGATAAAACCGTTTTCAACAAGGTGATTAATAGCCCAGCCTACACCTGCAAGACCTGTGCAATAAGTTGGAAAAAGAGAGCCTTCGTTTATATCTTTGAATGTGCCTTCAAGTATCAATTGTGCGTATTTTTCGTATCTTTCGTTATTAAAATACCTGCTTGCATAAAACATGAACAGTGATACTCCTGATTTACCTGAGAGCAATCCGATGTTGTTCCCCAATTCTCCTTTTTCAAATCTCACGATTATATCTTCTGCGATTTCGTGAAGGATTTTTTCTATTAAAGATTTCTTATCTTTATCCAACCGTTACCTCCTTTAATTCAACAGTATTATTTGTTTTGCCATATTTTATTTTTGCCCTTACTGTATCATAATACTTCCAGAGATAATTATAAATTACCATTTCCTGCGGTCTCTGATTGGATCTGAACAGTCTGTTGAGCATCATGTGAGAAAGGCTTGCTATATACCCTATTTGATCAACTTTAAGACAATTCTGTCCGGCAGGATCAAGAAGCTCAACTATAATATTTTGCGTTGATGCGCTTTTGAAGTCCAGCAAATTATTGAACACCGATGAATATTCAAATCCGGAGCCGGATTCTTTCATCAGTTCTTCAATTTCTTTTCTAACCTCTCTGTAGTTATCGTTTAATCGTTTCTTAACATTATTTTCTATCCCGAATTCTTTATTAAAACCGTCTCTCATTCTCTCTATGGCTTCAAGTTTACCGTTCAAGTCATAACCGAAATCTGAAAGAAGCCTGTCAACAGCCTTTATTCCGAACTTCCATCTGATATTCTCGGAACTCTCGCCTTTTCCGGATAAAAAACTGATCAGGTTTATGATCATTATGCTGTCCGTGCAGAACATTTTCTCTGAAAGTTCGATCGTATTTTCGCCGTATCGGTTCAGTTCCCGCTCATATACATCGATCATGACCTTTGAAACGATGCCGCTGTTTACATATCTTGATAAAGCTGAATTCATTGTGTTTATTATTGTGCCTACAGATCCTTTGTCGTTATAATGGAACCTTACCCTCAGATGCAGATCAGGATCGGAATATCTGATGAAGAACCATTCGTCTATTATCTTTTTATTCAGAAGTTCCTCTGCCAGAGGTTTTAGAGATTCCGTTAGAACTCTGTCTGAAGATTTGTAACCGCAATATAATTTAAAGAACATCCACTCGTCGCCTATCATAAAATTCTTCTTCATAAAGTGTTCCTGTAGTACGAAATTATAAATTCATTAAGGAATGATCCCTCGTCGGATGTTACGATAGCATTCTTTTCATCAAATAGAAATTCACAGACAGTAAAATCTTTGCCTTTGACCGCGTCTAAAAGTATCTTGATCGAGAATAGGTTTTCTAAATTAATAAATAGCGTGTTATCTCCTTCGTGCAATAATACGAGTTTCGGAATATCTTTTTTGATGCGCCATTCCGTTACAGTCTTAATAAGATCGCCGTCATTTTGAACTTTATAAAACCCTTCAATTTCCTTCTTTTTAACTTTCCATTCTGCAAGATGTAAAATTATATTTTTATAGACGATCCGCGGAATATGTTCATATCTGTTGGTTATACTACCCATAGGCAGCGCTACCCCGTGCATGCAGTCCTGAAACTGCATTTCGCACAGGAACTGATATACCGGCTGAGCATTAAAAGAAAAATTATGCGCATTGCTCAACCTAGGAATTATTTTCCTGCCGTGCTTCTTTGAACGCATGATCATTTTACCGCCTGCAACAGAGAGCATTATATCGTCAAGCCGTATCTGATATTCCGGGTCTGCATTTGATCTTGCAAGATATGGAATTTCGTAATCATGGAACTGCGGATGAAGTAGAACATTACCCACCCTTGCCTGAGGAAGGTGCACT
>DMTS01000040.1 GCA_003477045.1 Candidatus Delongbacteria bacterium | reverse complement strand
TATAGAATATCCGAATCTTTTTTCATAAATTACCTATGAAGTTACTGATGGAGAATATATGGTATGTCTGAAATTCCGACAAACCACTCAACACGGTGTAATTAAATGGATAAATACGATATCTACTTTGATATAAAGCATAATAGTAAAACAACAGGAATAAAAATGGAATACTGGCAACTGATTAGAAGCAAACTAGGCACTCAGAAAGTAATACTCCCTACCGCTGCCGGTGCAATAATGAAAGACAACAATATATTACTTGTACTTAATAAAGGAAACATTTGGCAATTTCCCGGCGGGTTTCAAGATTTAAACGAATCAATTACCGAAACTGTAGAAAGAGAGATATCCGAAGAGCTTGGACTAACCTTAAAAGCAGGTCAATTAATTTCAGTTTACACATCAAATAAATGGGATGGAAAATTTTCAAACGGTGACGAAATACAGAATTTTATTCTTTTATTCAAGATGATGGGTGATTTCGAGATGGAAGATATAAAAATTCAAAAATCCGAAGTAAATACTTTTCAGTTTTTTAGCTTAGATCAAATACCAGAAAATACAATGGAATGCTGTAAACAGAAATGCAGAGACATATTTGCCTATTCAGGAGAAGTGATATTACATTAAACCTGACGCTCAAATGCGTAGAGGAGTTCGAATAGATGAATTTATATAAAGAATTGAGATCAGGTGTAGAAAAGTATAATAATTGTGATAATTTGCTCAAAGATATTTACGGATTGGATCCTGACCAGGATTATGATGCGATCATTGTAGCTCCGTCGTGGAATCCTGAAATAATTTTTTCTGAGTATGAACCGGTCGTTAAAGTAGAAAAGAAAGGTCCGTATTATTGCGGCTATACCGTAAGTATGAAAGGGAAAACATACGGGTATATACAGACAGGCAGCAGTTCAAGTAATATGATCGATTGTTGTCTGACTCTGGGCGGGTCAAAATGTAAAAAAGTAATATTCATAGGCGCGGCCGGAGCTTTAAAAGCTGATATAAAACTTGGAGATATTATTATTCCAAAATATTCAATAGCCGGAGACGGCGGTTCTTTGTATTTATATGAGGAAATTTCTGTAGAGAACTTCAGAAAGAAAATTTATCCGGACAAAGAAATATCACATACTATTATTGAAGCTGCAGAACGGTTGAATATTGCCGTAAAAGAGAAGATAGTTTACTGTACGGACAGCATATTCTGTGAGTATTACCACCTTGAAGATATTCTTTCGCTTGGCAGCGAGCTTATTGAAATGGAAACAGCCGCGTTTTTTAGATGCATGGAACTGATAGATAAACCCGGATTTGCTCTTTTGTGCGTTTCAGACAATTCAGCTACAAATCACTCACTTGTCGGCAAAAGTCCCGAAGACAGAATGCGCTATCATGAATCTAGGAATAAGTGCATTCCTCAGCTGATTTTAGAGCTGATTGAGTATCAGTAAAAGATTCCTTGAATCTGAAATTTTGAGGAAAAAAAGTAAGTATCGGCATGATGAAAATCAAATAAAAAACCTTGCATTAGTATTATTTCTTGTTTAATTTACAGCCAGTATACCCGCCAAGCCTCTTCATGAAAGCTTAATTCTGGCGGGTTTTATCGTTTTAAGGAGTAGATATGGAATATGTAAAAAAACCTTTATCATTTGAACAACAAGCAGATTTATTGTTAAGTCGCGGTCTGATAGCCGATAAAGATGATCTGATTAAAAAATTAAATTCAGTAAATTATTATCGTCTGAGCGGTTACTTTTTTCCTTTTCAAAATAAAACAACAGAACGCTTTTATGACAACACAGAATTCGGGAAAGTTTGGAAAAGGTATATATTTGACAGACAATTAAGAATACTGGTGCTTGATGCCATCGAAAGATTAGAAGTATCTGTAAAAACAAATACAGCTTATCATTTCAGCCATAAATACGGCTGCTTCGGACAATTGGACCTCCAAAATCTGCCTAAAATGACAGAACATGAACATAAAGATTGGTTAGAAAAAGTAGAAAAAGAAACAAAAAGAAGCAAAGATCAGTTCGTATCTCATTTTTTTACTAAATACGGGGACAAACATAAAACACTCCCTCTATGGATGCTTGTCGAAGTAATTCCTTTCGGATCAATGCTAAACTTCTACAAAGGCATCGAACCGGATATAAAAAGGAAAGTCGCACAAAATTATAATATTCCGGATCAGGTTCTTAATTCATGGCTAACTTCGATCAACAGCATACGGAACATTTGCGCACATCATTCAAGATTATGGAACAGAACTCTGCCTTATAAACCTCTGATACTGAAGAAGAATAAATACCCTGAATGGCATGAGCTAAATATCGACAATTCAAAGGTTTACTCAATTCTCACCATCTTAAAATATCTGATGGATCATATTGCACCTCAAAGCGGATGGAAGTTTAGATTGCGAGACCTTTTACTTTCAGACAAGTATGATATTCCTTTATATCAAATGGGCTTTCCGGATGATTGGAAAACATGTTCTTTATGGAAAGATGCCTTTATTGAATAACCTGATTGTTTCAAAAACGATATGCTGTCGAATATTGAATATCTGCAAATTTTTTCTTAAATTAGTGCTGAGATTAAACTTGGAGTTTTTATGACGGACAAAATAGATAAATCAAAAGTGCTTAGAACTTCGATCGGTCTGATGAATGACAAGCTGCATTTTAAAGGTCTGACGGACGGCAGAGATCCGATCTCGATAGATTATATTCCGCCTTTGGGTGATGATCTGGGCTATACTTCTCTTGAGTTGTTTCTGCTCAGTCTTTCTTCATGCGTAGGCAGCGCTATGCTTATTTTCCTTAGAAGGATGAATAGAACGGTCTCGGCATTTGATATTTCTGCGGTCGGGGTCAGGAAAGAGGTGCATCCCACGGGTTTTAATGATATTACTCTGGAACTGAATATTGTTTCCGGTGATGTGACTGAAGCGGATCTGAATAAAGTTACGGGTATGATGGACAGCTATTGTCCGGTATCTTCAATGCTCAAAGCTGATGTGAAGATCAGTTATCGGTTTAATATTGTGAAGCAGTAAATTTTATTGACAAAATGAAAATATTTAGGTATATTTTTGTTCTAACATTCTGCAAGTACAACTAATGTGCAGAGGAATAGGAAAATATGAACGATCTGATAAAATATCTGAAATCAAAAAACGGTTATGTCGGTCTAAAGGAACTCAAGCTTGATAACTTTAATACTTATCAGGTCA
>DMTS01000013.1 GCA_003477045.1 Candidatus Delongbacteria bacterium | reverse complement strand
CCCGGTTTATCAGAGTAAAGGGCTGCTGAAGAGTTCATTTAAGATGAAGAGTAAAAATCTTTTTACGAACTATTATCCTAAGATGACTTTATCCGCTCAGGCTACTTATCAGAGCGATGTGACGGAGTTCCCGATAAAGTTCCCGTCAAGCCCCCTTTTCACGATCGAGTCGCCGGAAGCTCCGGATAAGGACAGATATCAGTTCCAGNNACCGTGAATAATCTCTACTTCGCGGTGCTTCTGCTTCAGGAAAAGAAAGCGACACTTGAGATCAGCCTTAATGATCTGAGTTCAAAGATGAAGACCGTTGAATCGGGAGTGAAGAACGGCGTGATGCTTCAGACAAGCTCGCTGATCCTGAAAGCCGAGATACTGAACCTTGAGCAGCAGATCTCTGAAACTTCAGTGCTCAAAAAGGCGAATGTTGATATGCTTGCCGGGCTTATGAATAAGAGTATAAGCCCCGAAATTGAATTCATAATTCCGGAGATCAAGGAAGTATCCAAAATTTCAAAACGGTTCGAGATCGAATCATTCGAGAACGAGAAACTGAAGCTGGATAATACTATTTCTACGGTTGAGTCTAAAAGGCTTCCTAAGTTCTACGGATTTGCGCAGACAGGCTATTCAAAACCGGGTTTGAATGCTTTCAGTAACGATTTCAATCTGTTCGGGATCGTCGGAGTCAGGGCTGAACTTGACCTTACGAACTTCTATACGAATTCGCGCGAAAAAGACATTCTTGTAAATACAAAGAACATCGTTCAGAATCAGATGGAGGCGTTCGATAAAACGCTTGATATTCAGCTGAGCAGAACGCTTGCCGACATTGAAAATTACAATAGCCTTCTTGAGAAGGATAAAGAACTGATCGCTATAAGGGAAAGCATTCTTGAGACTGCCGATAAACAGCTTGCGCACGGTACGATCACTGTGAACGATTATATCGGATATTCTTCCGCGCTGAATCTGTCGAGGCAGGCTCTAAAGTCGCACGAGATCATGCTCGTTCAGGCTAAAGTGAACTATAATAATTTATTAAATAATTAGGATAAGATCATGAAAGATACACTTAAATATTTTACGCTGATGACCGCGGCAGCCTTAATTCTCGCTTCCTGCTCCGCGAACGGAAAGAAGAGCGATGCCTACGGAAATTTTGAGGCTGATGAGATAATCGTTTCATCACAGGCTAATGGTTTGATAGGATTTTTGAATATTGCGGAAGGAAACACTGTGCCTGCGGGAGTTGTTGTCGGCGCTGTCGATACAGTTCAGCTTGTTCTTAAGATATCTCAGCTGAAGATCCAGAAGGATATAATCAGATCTAAAAGGCAGAATATTGAAGCGCAAATGGAAGTTGTAAAAGAACAGAAGGCAAATGCTGAACACGATCTCGGAATATTTACAAATCTTTTAAAGGGCAGCGCAGCCACGCAGAAACAGGTCGATGATATTACAGCTCAGATAAATGTCTTTGACAAACAGATCCGCAGCATAAGTACGCAGGGCACTTCAATAAAAGACGAGCTGAGATCGGCCGACATTCAGATAGATCAGATCAAAGATCAGATAGAGAAATGCTATATCAGAAATCCGATAGACGGCACCGTGCTTACAAAATACGCGAATGCCGGCGAGATCACCGCGTTCTCTAAGCCTCTGTATAAGATCGCGGGACTTTCTGAAATTTTTCTGAAAGTTTATATTTCGGGAGATCAGATATCGTCAATTAAGCTCGGCGACAGTGCTGAAGTCATGATAGACTCAGCTGTTGGTGCAATTAAGAAATTTGAAGGAACCGTTTCATGGATTTCCGACAAGGCCGAATTTACGCCCAAGATAATTCAGACGAAAGCCGAAAGGGTGAATCTCGTTTACGCGGTTAAGATAAAGGTTAAAAATGACGGCAGCCTGAAGATAGGAATGCCCGGCGAGGCGAATTTTAATGCTAAGTAATAATTTGAGAAATTGCACTTTATGCCCACGGGAATGCGGAGTTGACCGCACGAAGGGAGAAAATGGTTATTGCAGGCTCGACGATAAAATTTATATATCTTCGATATGCATCCATAAGGGAGAAGAGCCTCCTGTCAGCGGCGATAAAGGGATCTGCAATGTGTTTTTTTCTCACTGTAACATGCAGTGCGTTTACTGCCAGAATCATCAGATAAGCGATAATTCCTCGCCTGCCGATAAATACAGGATTACGCTTGAATCAGCCGTAAATAAAATTTCAGCCATTCTTGAAACAGGAATTCCCGCGCTCGGTTTCGTCTCCCCTACTCATCAGATCCCTCAGATGCTTGCGATAATTGATGAGCTTCATAAAAGATCGTACAAGCCGATAATTGTCTATAATTCCAACGGGTACGACAAAGCTGAAACTTTAAAGGAGCTTGAAGGCATAGTTGATGTTTATCTGCCTGACTTTAAGTACAGCGATCCGGTACTTTCTGATGAATTTTCGGATACTCCCGATTATCCGCGCACTTCAATGATGGCAATAAAGGAAATGTACAGGCAGAAAGGCGCGTCAGTGATAATTGACAGTTCTGGTTATGCGCGAAGCGGTCTGATCATCAGGCATCTTGTCCTGCCGGGAGCTGTTGAAAACAGCCTCGCGGTTTTAAGAACGATCGCGGAAGAAATTTCGCCGGAAGTGCATATTTCGCTTATGTCTCAGTATTATCCGCCCAGACATTTTGACCGCAGAGAGCTGAATGAAATGATAAATGCGGATGATTACCTGCGCGTGACGGATGAGATGGAGAAGCTCGGGCTTGAAAACGGCTGGCTTCAGGAATACGGCAGCAGCGATAATTACCGTCCCGATTTTAATAAAGATCATCCTTTTGAGGATAAATGACATTATGAATTCGATCGAGATCAAAAATATATATAAATCCTATAAAGACGCGAAGGCTCTCGAAAACATCTCTTTTGAAGTTAAAAAAGGCGAGATCTTCGGGCTGATCGGGCCTGACGGCGCAGGCAAGACTACGCTTTTCAGAATACTGACCACGCTTCTTTTAAAAGATTCCGGAAGTGCATCCGTTGAGGGATTTGATGTCGAAAAGGATTACAAAGCCATAAGGAACATCATCGGTTACATGCCTGGCAGATTCTCGCTTTATCAGGATCTTACGGTTGAAGAGAACCTTAAATTCTTTGCTACGATCTTCGATACTTCAATTGAAGATAATTACGAGCTGATAAAAGACATTTATGTTCAGATCGAGCCTTTCAGGAAAAGAAAGGCAGGACAGCTTTCCGGCGGTATGAAGCAGAAATTAGCTTTATGCTGTGCGCTTATTCATCAGCCGAAGGTTTTGTTCCTGGACGAGCCTACGACAGGCGTAGATCCAGTGTCAAGGCACGAATTCTGGGAAATGCTTAAAAAACTGAAAGATAAAGGAATTACGATCATGGTTTCGACGCCTTATATGGACGAGGCTTCGCTATGCGACAGGATCGCTCTTATCCAGTCGGGAAGGATCATGCGTATTGATACGCTTGACAATATCGTTTCCGCTTTCCCCGGCAACCTTTATGCCGTTAAATCTGGCAATATGATCGCGTTAAATTTCGATCTGAAAGATTTTTCAGGTATAAGTTCCTCTTACATTTTCGGGGAATATATTCACATTTCGCTAAAAAAAGACAATGACGAAAATATGATAATGGAATTTCTGAAAATGAAAGGTCATTCCGATATAGAAATTTCAAAGCTTCAGCCCGGTATTGAGGACTGCTTTATGGAACTTATGAATAATCCGGAAAACAGATGAACGAAGATATAATCATAACCGAGGATCTTACCAAGAAATTCGGAAGCTTCATAGCCTGCGACAAAATTTCTTTCAGCGTTAAAAAGGGAGAGATATTCGGGTTTCTGGGCGCGAACGGAGCCGGCAAAACTACAGCTATCAGGATGCTCTGCGGACTTATTCTTCCCACTTCGGGCAAAGCGACGATCGGCGGATTTGATATTTATAAGGATACTGAAAAGATCAAGCTTAATATAGGCTATATGAGCCAGAAATTTTCGCTTTACGAGGATCTGACGGTAAAGGAGAACATTCAGTTCTACGGCGGGATATACAGGCTAAGCCCGAAGGATATTAAAGAGAGATCTAAACAGCTTATCGGCGAGCTCGGACTCGAGAGTTCGGAAAACTCTCTTATCAAATCTCTCCCTCTCGGCTGGAGACAGAAACTCGCGTTCTCGATAGCTATTCAGCATGAGCCGAAGATAGTTTTTTTAGACGAGCCCACGAGCGGAGTTGATCCCGTCACGAGAAGGCAGTTCTGGGATCTTATCTACAAAGCTGCGGGAAGAGGCATCAGTGTTTTTGTTACCACGCACTATATGGATGAAGCCGAATACTGCGGCAGGGTCTCGATGATGGTCGCCGGCAAGATCGAAGCTATGGGAACACCGAAAGAGCTTAAGAGCCGTTTTAATTCAGGCTCAATGTACGAAGTGTTCCTTCACCTTGCGAGAGGTGCAAAATGAAAAAGTTCACCGGATTTTTTATAAAGGAATGCCTGCATCTTATACGCGATTACAGAACGATGATGATCCTCATCGGTATGCCCGTCATTCAGATCATTCTTTTCGGGTTCGCTATCAGGAACGAGCTCAATTCCGTCAATATCGGCATTCTCGATAAATCCAAAGATGAGATCACGACAGAGCTTACTTCAAAAATATTATCCTCGGAATATTTTATTCTTAAGGAATATTTTACCGATGAAAGGCAGATAGACACATCTTTCAAAAAAGGGCATATCAAGGAAGTGATCATTTTCGAGAGCGGATTTGCGGAAAAGCTCAAAAAAGAAGGCAGGGCTGAAGTTCAGATAATCACCGACGCATCAGAGCCTAACATGGCTAATCTGGCGCTTTCATATACGACATCCATCATTCAGAATTATTCTATGACGCTTTCAAAAGGAAAAGATCAGCCGCTCATAATCTCGCCAGAGATTAAAATGCTCTATAACGAGGAACTGAAGAGCGTGTTCATGTTCGTTCCCGGCATAATGGCAACGCTATTGATGCTTATATCGGCAATGATGACAAGCATTACTATCACGAAGGAAAAGGAATTCGGCACAATGGAAGTACTTCTCGCCTCTCCCCTTAAGCCTTATCAGATAATATTCGGCAAAGTGGCTCCCTATCTGCTTCTTTCGCTCGTTAACCTGGCTCTGATCCTGTGGATATCAACATCTGTGTTCGGTATGCCCGTCAGAGGAAGCTATCTGCTGCTTATAGCCGAATGCTCGCTTTTCATCACGACCGCGCTTTCTCTCGGAATCCTTATCTCAACGGTCACAAGTTCTATGCAGGTGGCTATGATGATCTCATTAGTCGGTCTTATGATGCCTACGGTACTTTTGTCCGGATTTATCTTCCCCATCGAAAATATGCCCTGGCCTCTGCAGTGGATATCGCACATACTTCCGGCAAAATGGTTCGTGATCATTATTAAGAACATCATGCTCAAAGGTACGGGATTTTCGTATGTTTACAAAGAAACGGCAGTGCTTGTCCTTATGACGGTCTTTCTGCTCGGGCTGAGCATTAAAAAATTTAAAACGAGGCTCTGAATTCAATGAGAACGATTTTTTACATAGTAAGAAAGGAATTCAAACAGGTCTTCAGGAACAAATCAATGCTGCCGATGATCTTCGTTATGCCTATCATACAGCTTCTTATCCTTGCCAACGCAACCACATTTGAGATAAAGAACATCAATTTCGGAGTGCTTGACCTCGATAAAAGCCCGCTTTCCATCAGGCTTGCATCAAAATTCGAGGCATCGCCGTATTTTATAAGAACGGATGACCCGCATTCGCAGAAAGACGCTGAGGAAGGCATCTTAAAAGGCCTATCGAAAATGACCCTCATCATTCCAAAGAACTTTGAAAAAGACCTGATAAAGGAAAATACCGCGGAAGTACAGTTCCTGATTAACGCCATAGATGGATCCGCAGCCGGACTCATAGCCGCATACTCTCAGAATATCGTAAGAGATTTCAACATAGATGAAGGCATGAACCTCATAAATGTAATAACGCCCGTACAGACATCGGCCATAAGCGTATCGTACCTGCACTGGTATAATCCTGAGCTTGATTACATAACCTTCATGGTACCGGGAATACTCGTCCTCCTGGTGACATTTATAGGCATGTTCCTCTCATCAATGAGCATAGTAAAAGAAAAAGAAATAGGCACCATCGAGCAGATCAATGTCACCCCGATAAAAAAATACGAATTCATAATCGGCAAACTCACCCCCTTCTTCATAATCGCGCTCTTTGAACTCTCATTCGGATTATTCATAGGCAAACTCGTATTCGACATCCCGTTCAACGGAAGCCTGACCCTCATATTCCTTTTCGCAGCCGTTTACCTCGTAGCCGTACTCTCGATCGGCCTTGTCATTTCAACTTTCGCGGATACCCAGCAGCAGGCCATGTTCATCTCATGGTTCGTACTCGTCATCTTCCTATTAATGTCAGGCCTGTTCACGCCAATACAAAGTATGCCCATGTGGGCGCAGCGCATAACATGGTTCAACCCAATCGCATATTTCATAGACGCAATGCGCATGGTCCTCCTAAAAGGCTCAGGCTTTGCCGACATCTCAAAACATTTCCTAATCATGACAGTCTACAGCACAGTCGTAACCGCTTTCGCCGTCTTCAGGTATAAGAAAGTGAATTAGGTAGGAACTTACTCAAATATATATAATAAAATTACTCGATTGAAAGCACTTTTGACAATCCGGATTTAATCTCATACTGAACTGACCCGCTTACATCTCCAATCTTTTTAATGAATCTGTCAACGGATACTGAACGCACTTGAAAACAGTCTGCACAGGATATCTTTGATAATTTACTATCTTTGTCAGCCTCGATTTTAACCATCCATGGAGCAGAATCAAAACGATCTTTCCATTCGGTTACCGGTACAATTATTTTTAAAGGAAGTTTTCCTAAAGCATCATCGCTTACAATTACGGCCGGTCTGGTCTTCTTTATTTCTGAACCGATTGAAGGATCAAGATTTATGAGCCATATCTCACCTTGCTTCATAAAATTCCTCCATGTCAAGATCGGTAAATGCAGTGAGCTCTTTATCAGAACAATAATCGTTATACAAAGCTTCAGCAGCCATCGTCATATTCTTTTTGAACTTATCATAATATCTTACCGAAGTTTCTCTTGTGCGGTAAAAAACGCCTTCATACTCAATCGTTTCACCTTCTTTCGCTGTAATCCACGGAACATCTTTATGCGACAGCTCGCTCAACTCACCCGCATTTTTATTACTTAATCTGTCCAATTCCTCGTCAATATGTTTAATCTCACGGGCGGATATTTTACTTAAATCAGCACACCTTCTCGGTAAATATTTCCTTTGATTGAATTCATAATAAGTTTTTTCGATCACTTCAAGCTCATTATCCGCAATCATTTCTTCAGTCAGCTTTTTAAATATCACCGGAGTCGGACCATAATGATTTTTGATATAGTTCGCTCCTATCAACTGCTCTTCATACTTCTCGTAATAATCAAAATCAATGAAATATAAAAGTTTATAAATAGCTGTCTCACC
>DMTS01000019.1 GCA_003477045.1 Candidatus Delongbacteria bacterium | reverse complement strand
AGCCATAGATTCGCTTTTCAAAAAAGCAGGGATTGTAAGATGCTACGGCAGAGAAGAGCTTGTTTATACCGCCGGCGTATTCATGCAAAAGGAGCTTAAAGGGAAAAATATTGCCGTGATCACTCATGCGGGCGGTCCCGGAGTGATGCTGACCGACGCTCTGTCTAACGGCGGACTTGCTGTACCAAAGATCGAAGGAAAATTTGCCAAAGAGCTTCTCGATATATTATTTCCGGGCTCATCAGTTGCCAATCCGATAGATTTTCTCGCGACAGGAACGGCCGAGCAGCTTGGGATTATAATTGATTATGTGAATGACAAATTTAAAGATATTGACGGAATGGTCGTAATTTTCGGCTCACCCGGTCTTGGCGAAATATATGATGTATATAAAGTTCTGCACGAAAAGATGGAGAAAACAAAAAAGCCGATCTATCCGCTGCTCCCCTCGATCGTTTCTGCCGGAAAGGAAATCGATTATTTCAAATCACTCGGACAGATATATTTTTCAGACGAAGTTAACCTCGGCAGAACTATAGTAAATGTCGCAAACACTCCCAAACCTTATACAAAATTCGAGCAGATCAAAATTGATGTAAAAAAGGTCAGAGCAATAATATCTAAAGCCAAAGACGGTTATTTAAAACCTGAACAGACAGCCGAAATACTCGATGCGGCAGGAATAGCTAGAGTACCGGAGTTTGTAAGCGATAAAAAAGCGAAGATAGTTACAAAAGCTAAAGAATTCGGATTTCCGCTTGTAATGAAGGTAGTCGGGCCGGTGCATAAATCGGATGTCGGAGGTATCGCGCTCAACATAAAAACAGAAAAAGAGATCGAAAAGATTTTTGATAAAATGATGAAGATCAAAGATTCAAAAGGTGTCATGATCCAGCCGATGATATCGGGAAAAGAATTCTTCGCCGGTATAAATCACGAAGGTAAGTTCGGGCATTCGATATTATGCGGTCTCGGCGGAATATTCATTGAGGTATTCAAAGACACAGCCTCAAATCTTGCACCGTTCGGACAGGACAAAGCGCTTGAAATGATCAGATCTTTAAAAAGTTATAAGATCATTCAGGGAGTCAGGGGTCAGAAAGGAATAGACGAGAATAAATTCGCAGAGATCATCGCGAGACTTTCAAGCCTGACACAAGCAGCTCCCGAGATCATGGAGATGGACATAAATCCGCTTCTCGGCAACGAGAAAGATCTGGTCGCCGTTGATGCCAGGATCAGAGTGAAAAAGTAGTAAACTCAGATCTCATATATACACTAAGCCCCTGAAGTTCAGTGGCTTAATTTATTTTAGTTATTTAGAAAACCTTTTTTATTTTTGTTACAGATTAAATAATTTCGTATATTACTTGCAGGAAATAAAGGGGTTATTTATGATTACTGAAGAATTGAAACAAGAGACTTTAAAACTGAATCCCGTTGAGAAAGTAAAGCTGGTCGAGCTGATACTTAAAAGCTTGGATGAGATAGATCCTGTAATAGAAAATGCATGGGTTGCAGAATCTGAAGCCAGATACGGTGATTATAAATCCGGCAAATCGGATTCGGTGTCTTTAAGTTCGGTCAGGAAAAGTTTAAATAAATGAAAATTGAATATCTGCAATTTTATAAAACACTTAAGCCCCTTTCGGAGGGGCTTAAATTTAGGAGGAGGAGTAATGCCTAAAGCAATAAAAATATCGGATGAACTTTCGATTGAAGCAAAGATCAGTAAATGTGCCGAAGAGAATCCTGAACTGACTTACGAGCTGATAAAGGAAATACTTCTCGGATTAGCTGAACTCGATAACGGCGAAAGAACCGAATATGAGTTCGGAAACACTCAATGAAAATTATTACCGTGACCTCAAATCGTACATGAAAAATTCATGAGGCATTTAATGAAAATCCTAAGTAAAATATCAGCAGTATTGATCATTTTGACCTTTTCATTATGCTTCGGGCAGGAAGCGAAGGACGATACAGTTAAAATTGATAAAGAAAAAAATTCAACTACCGATAGAAAAGTTAATCAAAATTATCGAAAACCGAGATCAGGAAAAAATCGTAATTTTGAAACTGCACTTTCTCATCCCGTTATGCCAAAGGGTTTAAAATTGTATGATAAAAACAAGATATCATATTCTTTCTTTTTCAATAATAAAGCAAGATTTAAGATTGACGGCAAGACCTTTGAAATTCGCGAAGGAGATTCATTAGCAATAGGAATAATTACTGAAGAAGCGATAATTGATTCAAGCAAAGCATCCGATAATTTTAAAATAGGCAGTGAATATAAAGGTAAAGTGATAAGTGTTAATGAAAGATCTGTATATGTTGATACATTCATAGATGGTATTTTAGTTAAATTCTCGATTAATTCAAATTCGAAATATTATTATAAAACTCGCAAACCCATCATCTACATCTATCCCGAAAAAGAGTCCGAAGTTAATGTAAAGCTTGATTACAAAGGAACTTTCACGGCTACTTATCCGAAATATCCTGAGAACGGATGGACTGTAACCGCAAAACCTGACGGTACACTCAAAGACAAAAGCGGAAAAGAATATTATTCGCTTTTCTGGGAAGGTGAAACTGATAAAGTTTTTACTATTGATGAAGGTTTTGTTATGAAGAGAGAGAACTCTGTCGAGTTTCTCGAAAAAAGCCTGAAAACACTCGGGCTAAATTACAAGGAAGCCAATGAATTTATTATTTTCTGGCTGCCTGAGCTTGAGAAAAATCCTTACAATCTTATTCATTTCTCCACAAAAGAATATGAAGAACTTGCAAAGCTTACAATTACTCCCGAACCTGAAACAATTATTCGTGTTTTTATGGTCTTCCAAGGTCTCGATAAACCAGTTGAAATTAAAGAACAGAAGCTTGTTCCGAAAGACCGTAAAGGTTACACCGTGGTCGAATGGGGCGGGACTGAAATTAAATCCGGTTCGAGGACTGCAGTAAAATAATACTTGACTTTGTATGCATAATTTATTATATATATGCATATAGGAGGTGAAAATGAGAACAACACTTGATTTGCCGGAAGATCTTCTCGTTGAAGCTATGGAAACAACTCACATCAAAACAAAAACTATGGTTATAATTACTGCACTCGAAGAACTGATCAGAAAAAATAAGATCGCCGGACTAAAGAATTTTAAAGGTAAGATAGACCTTGATATTGACCTTGATCACTTAAGGTCAAGAACTTGAAAGTCTTAGTTGACACATCTGTATGGATAGATTATTTCAGGGATGGAAAAAGTTCCGGAAAACTTGATCTTCTGATTGATGAAAACATGGTTGTAACTAATGACCTTATTCTTACAGAACTGATACCTTATTTAAAGGTCAAGAAGCAGAATAAAATCATAAGCCTTTTGTCAGAAATTTTAAAAAATGAAATGAAAATAGACTGGGAGCAGATCATTGACTTTCAGACACGATGTCTCAAAAATGGAATTAATGGCATCGGTATCCCTGATCTGATCATAGCTCAGAACGCTCTCCAGAACGACTGCGGTATATTCACTTTAGATAATCATTTTGAGAAGATAGCACCGATAATAAACATTAAGGTGTTTAAATGAATCCCATCAGCAAAAAAATATCCGCACTTTTACTCATTATGATCTTTTCACTTACCTTCGGGCAGGAAGTTAAGGACGATTCGGTAAATTATGAAACAATCAAAAATACAAAAGATACAATTCAATGCGAAAACGTTAATTACAAATTTCGAAATAATAATGATAAAAATGGTTTTTTGTGTGGAACTGTAACAGATGAATACGGCAATCCTATTAAAGAAGCAATAATAACTATTTCAGGCACTACTTATGGTGCAGAAACAGATGAAGATGGGAAATATTGGATAATCGGCATAAAGGAAGGAACATACTCTATAAAATCTTATTTTACAAAACACCAATTCCAAGTAGTAAAAGATGTTAAGATTCGCACAGCGTATATTCTATATCAAGATTTTATTCTACCTAAGATAAAAGATACTTCTTTAGAGGGTTCTTTGAAAGGATCAGTCCTTGATGAAAACAATAACCCTTTACCCGGTGCGAACATCGTAGTAATAGGCACATCTTGGGGGGCTGAAGCAGATGAAAATGGGAACTATTTAATCTCAGGAGTCCGAACCGGAAAATACACTATCCGGGCGGAATTTATCGGGTATTCACCTCGCGAAGTTAAAGATATTGAAATTAGACAAGATTCAATAGTTACGGTTAATTTGAAAATAAAGTTAATGAAAATTAATTTAGAAAAACCAATCATCTATATCTACCCCGAAAAAGAAACCAAAGTGAATGTTAAGCTTGATTACAAGGGGACTTTCACAGCAACTTATCCGAAATATCCTGAGGGCGGATGGACAGTTACTGCAAAACCTGACGGTACTTTAACCGATAAAGCCGGCAGGATGTACTATTCTCTGTTTTGGGAAGGAGTTGACGAGAAGGGTTTTACTTTGAATGAAGGTTTTATTGTGAAAAAAGAGGACGCAGCAGAATTTCTCGAAAAAAGTCTGAAAACACTTGGTCTGAACTATAAGGAAGCCAATGAATTTATCATTTTCTGGTTGCCTGAACTTGAGAAAAATCCTTACAATCTTATTCATTTTTCCACAAAAGAATATGAAGAACTTGCAAAGCTTACAATTACTCCCGAACCTGAAACAATTATTCGTGTTTTTATGGTTTTCAAGGGTCTTGATAAACCCGTTGAAATTAAAGAACAGAAGCTTGTTCCAAAGCATCGTAAAGGCTACACCGTAGTTGAATGGGGCGGAAGCGAGGTTAGGGAAGGAAAGTCAGGGATCAGGTGATTTTTGTTTTAATTTCAAATACAAAAAAGCATATATAAACACTAAGCCCCTGAAGTTCAGGGGCTTAATTTAGGAGGAGGAGGAGTAATGAAGAAGTTTGTCTTGTTACTACTCTTATACATTTCCAAATATTGTAAAGTTCCAAAATAAATTATTTATTTTCATTTTAAACTCAAAAAGATTATATTTAAAATACATTTTATGCGGGGAGAATATGAAAATCCATCTTTTACAAATATCTGTCGATGAAAAAAATACTGAAGGGAATCTTTCAAAGGCAATGGAGCTTTTCAAAGATGTTAAGGGCGGCGGGATTGCTGTTCTTCCGGAAATGTTCATTCCGGGATATAACAGGGATAATATGGAATACTGCTCAGATAAGTGGAAGGATGTAGTTCTGGAATTTTCCGGAATAGCTAAAGAAATTTCAACTGCGGTAGTTTTTACAACACCCGTAAGAGATAAAGGTAAAATATATAACAGGGCATTTTTTATAGATGAAGAAGGCAAAGTACTGTCGGTTTACGACAAGATCCATTTATTCAGGCTGATGGATGAGGACAAAATATTTCATCAGGGGAACGGACTTCATACATTCGGATATAAAGATTGGCATATCGGTATGAATATCTGCTACGATCTCAGGTTTCCTGAAAGTTTCAGAAAACTGTGGCTGAAAGGAGCGAATCTAATAATCCTTCCGGCATCGTGGCCTTTTAAAAGGGTAGATACTATGGTCAAATTAGCTTATGCGAGAGCGATCGAAAGCCAGAGCTATTTCGTGCTTGTCAACAGAGCTAACGGCAGAGACGAGCATCCCGATTACGGCGGAAATTCGATGGTGATCTCTCCCGACGGCTTGATCGTTTCTGGATGCGGAACAGAAGAAGAGATCAAATCTACCGATATCGATTTATCTCAGGTTGAACAATACCGTAAAATGATAGACTGCAGAGCTGACAGACGGGGCGATCTGTATTAGTTTTTTCGGATTTTAGCAAATTTACGTTATAAAATATTGAATAAAATATTTTTTGTTTTGGGTAACAAATGTTTTAAATTTAAAAGCTGCGGGTGTAAAAATTAAAATAGGCGGGAAAAATGATTCAACTTGATCTGAAAAAATACGGCATCACGGGCGTGAAAAAAATATTTCACAACCCGTCTTACGAAGTTCTGTTTCAGCACGAGACAGATAAAAAACTTGAAGGTTTTGAAAAAGGTGTTGTGACGGATACAGGAGCGGTAGCTGTTATGACGGGAAGATTTACAGGCCGTTCGCCCAAAGACAGATATATCGTTATGGACAAAACCAGCAAAGATACGATATGGTGGGATGGAAATATTAACAAGCCTGTTTCAGAAAAGATATGGAAAGAGCTGAAAGGCGTAGCTCAGAAACAGCTTTCAGGTAAAACACTATATGTCGTTGATACATTCTGCGGTACGAATGCGGACACCAGACTTAAAGTAAGATTCATTACTGAAGTAGCATGGCAGGCTCACTTTGTTACCAATATGTTCATCAGGCCGTCGAAATATGAGCTTGAGAACTACGGCGAACCGGATTTTGTGTCTATAAATGCTTCAAAGACAACTAATCCGAACTGGAAAGAACATAAGCTGCGCACAGAAGTGTTCGTGCTGTTCAATCTGACCGAAAAAATGCAGATCATAGGCGGAACCTGGTACGGCGGCGAGATGAAAAAAGGCATTTTCTCAATGATGAACTATTATCTGCCGCTAAGAGGATTAGCTTCGATGCACTGCTCCGCCAATGTCGGAGACAAAGGCGATGTTGCTGTATTCTTCGGACTTTCAGGCACAGGCAAGACAACTCTTTCAGCTGATCCGAAACGCTATCTGATCGGCGATGATGAGCACGGCTGGGATGATCACGGCGTGTTCAATTATGAAGGCGGATGCTACGCAAAAACGATCAATCTTAAAGAAGAGAACGAACCTGATATCTGGAGAGCGATAAAAAGAGACGCGCTTTTAGAAAATGTGACCGTTAAAAAGAACGGTTCCGTAGATTATTCTGACGGTTCCGTAACTGAAAATACAAGAGTTTCATATCCGATCTATCATATAACAAAAATAGTTCTGCCGTCAAAAGCGGGACATGCTAAAAAGGTGATATACTTATCAGCCGACGCATTCGGGGTTCTTCCGCCGGTATCAATTCTCGACAGAGATCAGGCGCAGTATCACTTTCTGTGCGGATATACTTCAAAGCTTGCAGGTACAGAACTCGGCATAATCGAACCTGTTCCTTCATTCTCGCCGGCTTTCGGCGAGGCATTTTTAAGCCTTCATCCGACAGTTTATGCAAAAACTCTTGTGAAAAAGATGGATGAGCACGGAGCAACGGCATATCTGGTCAATACAGGCTGGAACGGCACCGGAAAGCGTATATCTATAAAGGATACGCGCGCGATAATCGACGCAATAATTGATGGATCAATAAATAAGGCTAAAACTAAACATATCCCGATCCTGAACCTTACGGTACCGGTCAAGCTGAAGAATGTGTCTGAGGGATTACTTGATCCGAGAGATACTTATAAAAAGAAAGGCGAATGGGAAGAAAAGTCTAAATCACTGGCTGCGAAGTATATCAAAAACTTCGAACAGTACTGCGATAATAAAGCTGCGAAAGCGCTTATAAAATCAGGGCCGCAGCTGTAAGAATATGTTATTAATGTGTATCAAAAAAGGCGGTTTATTCCGCCTTTTTTTCTTCAGTGATCTCGATCTTTTCCTTTAAAAACGCTATGACTTCGTCTTTTTTGTCTTTGGGAATTCTAAGAAGGATGCCTCTAAAGGATTCGAGTCTGGTATCGTACCGGAAAGGGGAAAGGAAAATTCCGTTCTTGTCATTCAGGACTTTTTTATAATAAGAATATTCATGCTTAACTTTATAAAAAAAACGGTCAACTATGATCCCTTTATCAAAAAGGGAATATTTAAAAGGAAAAAAAATTTCAGTAAGAGATAAGATCGTCAGAACGACCGATATCATTCCGAAAGT
>DMTS01000156.1 GCA_003477045.1 Candidatus Delongbacteria bacterium | reverse complement strand
TCAGCTCGAACTCGTTGGCATCTTTAAAATTGATGATTTTGTCGGAGCTGCTGAAATTAAGCACGATCATCATGTATTCGTGCTGATAAATTCTTAAGTAGGAAAGTATTCCGTCGCTGCCTTTTGATACGGGAACCCAGTCGCCCCTGTTAAGCGAATCATAGCTGTTCCTTAAACTGATCAGCTTTATATAAAAATTCAGAAGGGAATATTGATTGAGCCTCTGCAGGAATACATTGTTTTTTCCGTGATCCTCATTGAGCGGAAGCCAAGGTTCAGCTTTCGAGAAACCTGAATTAACTGTTTCATCCCACTGCATCGGCGTCCTTGCCCCGTCCCTGCCTTTATAGATCGGCCAGTACATTTTTCCGAGTGGATCTTTGATCCTGGACTTGGCGATCGAAGTATTCTTCATGCCGATCTCCTCTCCGTAATAAATGAACGGAGTTCCTTTGAGCGTAAGCTGGAGTACAGCCCTGATCTTTGCTTTTTCCAAAGTGTGTTCCCCTTTGACCTTGTCGTAGCTCCTTGCCAGGTCATGGTTTGAAAGAACAACAGACGGCCATCCTTTTGCCGGTATGCTCATATACGATCTTGCGATAGCCTTATAATACCTTTTTGCGCTCCACATCTGAAAAAGAAGCGAAAAGTCAAAAGCCATATTCAGAGAATCTTCGCCGGAAGATAAATAATAGCTCACGACATCAGATTCGCCGGGCGGCAGCGCAAATATTTCGCCCACGAGCATCCTGTCCTCGTAAGAATTCATAAGATTTCTGAATTCCTGAAGAAGTTTAAGTGAAGTTGAGCGGTTTCTTGAATAGAATTTTCTTTTCCCGAAAAGTATTTGAAAAAGTCCGGGATTTTCTCTTAATTTCCTGTCTTTGACTATAAAATTTACGGCATCAAGCCTGAATCCGTCAACACCCATATCCAGCCAGTATCGGAATATCTTGAAGAACTCATCTTTGACCTCATCGTTCCTCCAGTTCAAATCGGGCTGCTCTTTAAGAAATGAATGATAAAAATATTCACCTGTTGTGCTGTCGAATTCCCATGCGGGTTTATTGAAAGCGGTTTTCCATCTGTTCGGCGGTTTTGATCCTCTTCCTTTCTCCCAGATATACCAGTTCCTTTTAGGGCTGTTCTTATCAGACTTAGCCTCGATAAACCACGGGTGTTTTTCGGATGTATGGTTCATCACCATATCGAAAATGATCCTGATATTAATCCTGTGGGCTTTATTTATAAGTTCAGCCAGATCGTCATTTGATCCGAATGCGGGATCCACGCTATAGTAATCTTCAATGTCATAACCGAAATCTGCCATCGGCGACTTGAAAACCGGAGACAGCCAAATTGCGCTCACGCCCAGCCCGGATAAATAAGAGAGCTTTTCAATGACTCCCCTTATGTCCCCATAGCCGTCATTATCCGAATCTTTATAGCTGAGCACATATACATGATAGATAACTCCGTGCTTCCACCAGAGATACCGGTCTTCCCTTCTTCTTTCCATTACAGATCGTTGGCCTTCATAAAATCATCAAGGATCCTGTCAGCGTTGAATTTTTTTGATTTACCTATGGCACTTTTACTAAAATTCTGCCATATAGATTTATTGTCGAGATAATATACGGCTCTGTCTATAATATCTTCCGTGGTTTCAGCAAGAAATCCGTTCTTGCCGTCGTTGATTATATCTTTCGGACCTTTTGTATTGTATGATATCACCGGCAGTCCGCAGCTCATCGCTTCAAGAACTACGCATCCGAAAGTATCGAACTTTGACGGCAGAATGAAAATATCCGCAGATGAATATATTTTCGGAAGATCAGAATGGTTTACCCAGCCTAAATACTCGGCTTCGGGAAGTTTTTCCTTCAGCTCCGCTTCGGCCGGGCCTGTTCCTGCTATAACGATTCTGACATCTCTTATCTTTTCCCTGACTTTATAAAAGATCTCGGGGAGTTCCATCACCCCTTTTTCTTTGCTGATCCTGCCCGCATATAGTATTGTAGGCACATCGGGTTTCTCGGGATGTATGAAAAATTCAGTATTATCTTTTCCGTGATGATCAATCTTACTTAGATCGACCGGTTTAAATATTTCGTCAACCCAGTGCGCTGTTATAAAGACTTTGTCTTCAGAAAATCCCATTTCTCTGCCTGTAAGCCATTTTTTCTGATCGCTGTTAAGGACGAACAGATTGTCAAAAGCTCCGTAATATGCCCTTAAATACCTTCTTTTCCTGTTTAATTCATGAACATCGAAATTCAGTACATCCTTCGCAAAGGTTATCCAGTCCGTATGAATATAGAAGTTCGCCGGAACCGTAAAAGCGTGTTTAAGATACAGCGCAACACCGCCCATGATCCCTTCCGTTGAACAGATCACTCTGTCGTATTCATTTTCCTGAAATAATTCGTGGATCTTGAGAAAATTCGGGATTCTTACAGGCTGCTGCTTATAAAATGGAAGAACGAATTCCATTTCAGGCTTGATCACGATCAGATTATCGTCAGATTTGACATGATTTGAACATACGAGCATGTCTATCGGAAGCTTCCTTTTCTTGATCTCTTTATGAATATCGTTCAATGACATTGATACTCCGTTCTTATCCTCAAAAGTGTCAGTCAGCCACAGAGCTCTCTTGGGATGTGAAAGTTTGCCTATCTTGTTCGAGAATTCGTTATAGAGCGGCCTTAGATGAGTAAGAGATTTTGCCGAAGTAAAATTTGCCGCAAGAATAATAAGCGAAGTCAGCATCGGGAATGACAGCCCGTCCAGAAATTTGGGTACATCGGGTATTACCATGTTCTTATCTTTCTTCGATTTCGATCCTGAATATGATCTCAGATCGCTCGGTAGCTCGAGAAAATTTATTATATTATCCAAAGAGGTGCTCTCGTATTTCTTGTCGAAGTCTAATTCGTTAAGTTTTTTTATCAGCCTTGAGAAAAGCACTTTATTAAGCTCATTGGATATTAGAGTAATATGCTTATGAAAATGTCCTACAGTGTCTGTATTGTGCTTCTGCCTTGCTTCGGCTATTTTAACGGCTGAATCGAAAACCTTTTTATAGACACCCGGAACCATAAGTTTTTTGAAATATGAAGGTACTTTCCCTTTGAATGAATCATGGAAAAGCTCAATGAA
>DMTS01000002.1 GCA_003477045.1 Candidatus Delongbacteria bacterium | reverse complement strand
CTTATAGACGGCGGTTATCATATTCATTCTTATGTTGACAATTATAATCTGGCTAACGGGACAGGAAAAACGATTGTTTGTATTTGATATGTCAAGTAAAATGCACAAAATACTTGACATTATAAATATTCTTGATTAAATTACTCATAATTAATAAGGCAGGCAGAATGGCAACAGCTTCCGACATATTAAAAAGAATAGATAAGAAAGAACCGGGTGCTCTGTTCGGTTACGAAGATCTTAAACTTGATAAGAGTGAATTCACCGCCGCTGCAAAGGCTTTGCAAAGATTAAAAAACAAAGGTATTATCAAAAGCTTGTCCCGTGGCAGATTTTATAAGCCCGTAAAATCTGTTTTTGGAGAATTGAAGCCGTCAGAAGAAGAAATATTGAAAAGAATACTGTACAAAAAAGGGAAAAGGATCGGATATATAACAGGAATGGGTCTGTATAATCAGATGGGTTTTACAACTCAAGTGTCAATGATATACAGAATTGCGTTTTTTGACAGGAAGATATCAACTACTCTCAGCACAGCCAGAATAAAACCGGCGAGGAGTTATATTCCTGTTACTGAAGATAATTTCAGATCGCTGCAGATCCTTGATGTAATAAAAGACTTTAACAAGATACTCGATATGAATAAAAAAGGCGGTCTTATACTTTTAAGGGACTATATAAAGAAAACTGATAAAACTCAACTTATCGAGTATTCAAAAAAGTATCCGCCCAGGGTAAGAGCTTTTCTTGGAGCTATACTTGAGAATATAGGCTACGATAAAAAAGAATTAAGTATTTTGAAGAATGCGATCAATCCTTTATCTTCTTTCAATTACGGATATAAAATTGAAACTTTACTGCCTTTAAAAAACTGGAATATAAAATGAAACTGCACGAAAATACACAATTGTTCATAGAAGCATTAAGAACAACTTCTGAATTATTCAATATAAAAAACATCTATATTGAAAAGGATTACTGGGTAACTTATGCTTTGAAACAAATATTTAATTCACCAATAAAAGATCAGGCTGTTTTCAAAGGCGGAACTTCACTATCAAAATGCTATAATCTGATAGACAGGTTTTCAGAAGACATTGATATTGCGGTTCTAAAAAATGAAGGAGAAAGCGAAAATATAATTTCAAGAAAAGTCAGAACACTTAGCAAATCGGTTAACGAATATTTGCCTGAAGTGAATATAGAAGGTATTACCAGCAAGCACGGCAGGCTAAGAAAAACAGCGCATGTTTATAACAGAATTCTGGATGGTGAATTTGGAGCAGTAAAAGACAGGATAATTCTGGAAGTAACTTCATTTGGTAATGCTGAACCGTTTACTGAAAGAAATGTAAGTTGTTTCTTATCAGAGATGATGAAGATAAACAAGCAAAACGATCTTATCAAAGAATATGAATTACAACCTTTCAAAGTACAGGTATTAGGAATAGAGCGAACATTTACCGAAAAAATAATGAGTTTAGTAAGATTTTCAAAGCAGACCGATCCATATAAAGACCTTGCTGAGAAGATCAGGCACATTTATGATCTTCATATGTTAATGCAAGATCCTGATGTAAAAGCATTTCTTAATAATGACGGATTTGAATCAATGATGCAAAAAATTGGTAAGGAAGACTTAGAAAGTTTTAACAACAATAATGAATGGCTGTATGAACATCCTTGTAATGCAATAATATTCAAGAATCCAGAAGAAACCTGGGAAAGAATAAAAGCACCTTACAATACTACATTTAAAGAAATGGTCTTCGGGGAATTACCGGAAAGTACAGAATTGATNNTCAGGTACAAGGACAAGGATAGCGGAATGGGGTAATAAAGACAATCCGATAGTTTTATGCCTGCATGGATTTGGTAGTACGCAATTGAGTTTTATAGAGCTGGCAGAAGCATTAAAAAATGATTTTTACTTTATCAGTATAGATTTGCCGGGTCATGGTCAAACAGCTTCGTTTGAATCAGATGATGATTATAAAATTGATAGAATTGCCGAATGGGTAAATGATCTTTGTGTTATGTTGGATATTAAGGAATTTTATTTACTTGCGCACTCGTGGGGCGGTCAAATTGCAATGTACTATTATAGCAAATACTTTAGTAATGTAAAAAAAATGTTACTTATAGACGGCGGTTACCATATTCATTCTTATGTTGACAATTATAATCTGGCTAACGGGACAGGATTGACATCTCTTGAAGAAAATCTGGAATTTTATCGGAGAGATTTTGATGGCTATATTTTTGATACGATGGAAAGTTTTATCGGAGCAGAAAAAGTAAATTATCCGCGCTGGTCTGAATTATTGAATACTGCGACTATGGATTTAGCTATAATTAAAGATAACAAATATTGTTGGCATGTTCCGGGGAATATTGCTGAAAAGTGCCTGATCGGTATGTATAAGTGTCCGCCGGATCTTATTTATGCTGATATAAAATCTTCTCAAGCAGGGAACAATATTCTTCTATTGCAATCATCCATTCCTGAGAATCTTTTGTATAGAGATATTTTGGCTGAAAAGTTTCGATTGGAAACAGGCGGTGTTGTAAAAAAAATGTCTCTTACCCACATGATGCATTGGGAGAATCCTGAACTTGTTATAAATGAAGTTAGGGATTGGTTTAAGTAGAGCTGATTGTCGAATAAAAATAATTCAAAATAAATACTTGAGGTTCACTAGATGACACTGATCTCTGTTATATTACTTTAAAAGTAATGTCGGAGTGCGTATGTCGAAAAGTGAATTGGTTAAATTTGAAGAGGGTGTCAGTGAAAGGATATTTTCTGTCCGGGGATTTCAGGTGATGTTGGACAGGGATTTGGCAGAGTTGTATGGGGTAGAGACAAAAGTTCTTAATCAGGCTGTAAAAAGAAATATTGAAAGGTTTCCGTCAGAATTCTGTTTCTTACTGAATAATAGAGAGATGCGGAATATAAGGTCACAATTTGTGACCTTATACAAGGCTAGCCGTAATTCAATTTCACAAACTGAGGGTTCGAGTGATTCAAGGGGTAAACATAGAAAATATCTTCCTTATGTTTTCACGCAGGGAGGTGTAGCGATGCTATCTGCCGTGTTGAAGAGTGAAATGGCAGTAAAAAGGATCTGGGCAGAAAGTTGTTTGGATTCACGAAAATGGATAAAGCCGGATTAAAGCTGTTGGATAAGATTAGTTGAATAATTATGAAATTGCCGGTAAATTTTGTATATTACTTGAAATAAGCGGAGGATATTATGGACTTAATTACACTCAGAGAATTCTTTTTGTGGGGAACCGTTATAGGTTTCGGGCTGATGGTTTTCATAACGCTTGCTTGGAGAGCAGTACCGGAGCTTGTAATAAAAAGTCAGAAAATTTTCTTCCCGGTGCTGAATAGAGAACAGATAAGTCTTGTCATGTACGGGTTTCTCGGAATTTTTAAAATAATGATAATCGTGTTCTTCGCCATTCCGTACCTGATATTGCTGATTATCAGTTAAAATTGTAGAAGTTTAAAATAACAATATAAGTGGGCTGTTCAATGGAAATATCAATAAGAAATGAAGCTGAAAGCGACTATCGTAAAGTGGAAGAAATAACCCGCGAGGCATTCTGGAATCTTTATGTTCCCGGATGCAATGAGCACTATCTCGTTCATATATTGCGGGATCATCCGGATTTTATCGGCTATCTGGACCTCGTAGCGGAACACGAAGGAAGGCTGATCGGAAATATAATGTTCACTAAATCTTATGTGATGAACGAAGCAGGGCAGAGGATGGACACTCTGACTTTCGGGCCGGTCAGCGTTCTTCCGGTCCATCAGAGAAAAGGTGTCGGCTCGGCTCTGATCAAAACTTCGATCGAAAAAGCGGTTGATTCCGGATATAAAGCCGTAATAATCTATGGAGATCCGCAGAATTACTGCAGGCACGGTTTTAAAAACGGGAAAGATTTTGGAGTCAGTGCTCCGGACGGAAGCTATCCTTACGGACTGCTTGTGGTTGAACTGGAAAAGGGCGTATTTGATGGACATAGTTGGAAATTTTTCTCGAGCGAAGCTTATGAATTTGATAATAACGCTGTCGAAGAATTCGACGATCAGTTTAAGCCCAAGGCAAAAGAGCATAAACATTCTCAGGATGTTTTTTCGATCCAGATAAGAGCTGCTTTAAAATAAATTATTTTATCTCTCTTTGCAGAGGCAGGTGCCCTGAGGGATAGAGGTGATGACATCTCCTCTTCTTACCGAGGCTACGAATTCCTTATTGCCGACTATCGAGGTCAGCAAACCTTCATTAGAACAGAGAAGTATCTTTCCCACACTGTCGTTAGAAACGCTTAAAAGGCATTTTGAATTGCCTTCGATCACATTGTTACGCATCCAGTTCTCAAATCTGCTCCTGTTGTTCTGTCCGATAGGCAGGATGATGTCGCTTATGACCTTCCAGCTTACCGTCTGTCTGACCGGTTCTGCTTTTCTCAGGCAGAGATATGAATAGTTCAGCTGTCTGTGATCTAATCCGGTGATCTTGTCAATGAAAGAAACCGCATCGGGAACGCGCCAGGTGTTTTTGAACCAGCACCAGTCTTTTCTTTCGCTCTGGGCGGAAAGAGGGCACTGTAGCGTATGAAGGCAGGGGGAAATTATTTCAAGTTTAGTTTTTGTAGTTTTAAGCAGCACATTTCTAAGTGTGGCGAGCGATCTGGAATGAACATCCTGACCGGGCTCAATTATAATCATAACGCCCTTAAGAACCTCAATGATGGACTCAAGCGTAACCATCCTGTGTTTTTCAGGTATCTCGTTGAACACATTCGCGCACAGAATAATATCTGCCCTGTGGGGCAGTTTTATGGCTGAACTGTAATTTGACTGTTCGATATTAAGCTTATCGCCGAAAGATGCCTTCATCAGATCATATCCAGTTTTAAGCATGGTTTCGGATCTTTCGACCGTCATGATATTGATCTTTTTTGAACCAAGATCCATTTCAAGAAAATCCAGTGCGAGAAGCAGTCCCATGGAAGCGCTTAAAGGACCAGCTCCGAAATCGAGTATGTTCAGCGTGTCTCCCGATTCATTGAAAGCTTTCTTTATCTGTTCTATATTCTGCTTGTTCTTAACGATCGCGAAACTTCTCTGAATGTTCGGGAAATAAAATGACGACATATAAGCCGAAATGAATTTTTTCTCGCCCGCGTATTTCTTCTTAAAATCATCCCTTTCCTCATTAAAAGATTTCCACAGCGTCCTGATCTTGTCTCTAAGCTTATCGCTCTCGGATCTTTTTTTGAGTATCTCCATACTGTTGAAATCCTCAACCCCGAAGATAAGCTTCTGCCATTCGGAATAAAATACTTCCCAATTAAAAAACTTATATTTCATATATCCGTTAAAAGACGCCATTTTTTACCTTTTTTTAAAATTTGCCCAAATATAACCGAAACATTTAATAAAAGATAGAAATATTTTTCAAATAATTACTTAAAATCGCTTGACATTAGCATGTAAAACTTTTATTATTTATCAGTTAACGAAACGACCACACAAATAATCTCTAAAATCAGGCCTAATTAATGAAACTGCCGTCAAATAAGAAGATAATTCACTTAGCGAAAAGTGTTTTTGACATCGAGATAGAAGAACTCAAGAGAGTTTCGTCAAACCTTGACGATAATTTTTACGAAGCGATAAAACTGATCATCGAATGCAATGGAAAAGTAATAGTTTCCGGAATGGGAAAATCGGGTCTTATCGGAAGAAAGATCGCGGCAACTTTATGTTCCACCGGAACTCTCGCCATTTATATGCATCCTGCCGAAGCGCTTCACGGCGATCTGGGAGTAGTCGAGGATAAAGATATAATTATAATCCTGGGCAAAAGCGGAGAATCGGACGAGATAATAACCATGCTGCCCGTTCTTAAAAAGATCGGCTGCAGAATTATTTCGATCACCGGAAATGTTAATTCCACACTTGCAAAATACTCTCATGTAGTATTGAATTCTTATGTCGAAAAAGAAGCATGCAGCCTTAATCTGGCTCCTACTTCAAGCACAACAGCCGCACTCGTTATCGGCGACGCGATCTCTACCGTTCTTTCCCAGCTCAAAAATTTCAAAGAAGAGGATTATGCTCTTTTCCATCCGGGCGGAACTTTGGGAAAAAGACTTCATCTTATGGTATCGGATTTTATTCATCCCGTTGAAGAAATAGCAGTCTGCGACGAAGATACGAAATTCAGGGAAGTGCTGATAAAAATGAGCGAAAAGAACCTCGGTGCCGCCATGATCGTTCATAACGGCGCGCTCAAAGGAATTATAAGCGACGGTGATGTCAAAAGAATACTTACCAGACACAAAAATGTCGATGAACTCACAGCAAAACAGATCATGACAGCAAATCCGAAATCGATCGAATACGATACTCTTGCATACGATGCTCTCAAAGTCATGAGATCAAGCGGAAGTTTCAGCGTAATGCCGGTACTTAAAGGCAAAAAGCTTGCGGGGCTGATCAAACTTCACGATCTCTTAAAATCAGGATTATAAATCTACATCAGGCAATGAAAAAAGATAACTCAGACAACCTTACCCCGATGATGAAACAATACCAGGAAATAAAAAGCAGAAATCCTGAGCATATTCTGTTTTACAGGCTGGGCGATTTTTACGAAATGTTCTTCGACGACGCAAAGACAGCCAGCAAAGTCCTGAACCTCACTCTTACTACGAGAGGAAAACATCTCGGCATAGAAATACCGCTTGCCGGATTTCCGCATCATCAGATAAACAATTACCTGCCAAAGATGATCAGAGCCGGATACAGGGTAGCCGTATGCGATCAGACCGAGAACCCGAAGTATGCCAAAGGCATCGTGAAAAGGGATATCACCGAGATAATCACTGCGGGGACGGCGCTGTCGGAAGAAATGATAGACAAGGACTCAAACAATTATATAGCCTGCATTTTCACGGATGAAAAGAAAGGCTGGGGTTTTGCCGCGGCCGATATTTCAACAGGTGAATTCACAGCCTGCGATCCGGAAAGTCTGTCCGCGCTTAAAGAGATAATCATGATGTTCAATCCCTCCGAGCTTCTTGTTTCTTCATCAGAACTGCAATTCGGTACGGATGACAAAAGAACCATTACAAGAATAGAGGATTATAAATTCATTCAGGATACTTCCGCGGATAATCTGAAGAAACATTTCAGAATAGCGGGCGTGTCATCGCTGGGGTTTAAAGAGAGCGACATGTCGGTGATCTGCGCGGGAGTTCTGCTTGAATACCTGTCGGACAATATTAAGTCGGGATTTAATCATCTTGAAAAGCTGAAAAGATATAACGATAAAAATATATGCGCGATAGATTACAGAACAAGAAAGAACTTAGAGATAACCGAGCCTGTCAATTCAGACGG
>DMTS01000053.1:264-5015 GCA_003477045.1 Candidatus Delongbacteria bacterium | reverse complement strand
CCCAGATTCAGCGCGATCAAGCTTGAAGGAGAGGTCAATAACGAAAGTATATATGAGCTCAAAGACACAGAGAACATGGCTGATCTGATGAAATATTCAGGCGGACTCAGGATAACTGCGACCCTCGACAGATTTCAGGTGGAGCGGATAGTTCCGTTCGAGAGAAGGACCAATGAGATCATGCACTCCAAAGAAGTGAAAGAGTTCAGGCTCGGCAGGTCTGAGGGCGATAAAGTTGTGATCGAACCTGTAAAATTAAGAGACGGCGACATAGTGACTATCTTCCAAATTTCGAACATCATGATAAACTATGTAAATATCGAAGGCGCAGTGCTTCTGCCAGGAAAATATTCTCTTCAAAAGGAAATGACATTGGGCGACTTGTTCAAACAGACGGGCGGTCTGCTTCCGGAAGCCTACATGGAAAAAGCCCTGCTTACAAGAACTTATCCGAATCTGACGACCGAATTATTCGACCTTGATCTTGCAAAACCCGAAACGCAAAATTTTAAACTTGAAAGTTCCGATGCGATAAAGGTATATTCCAACTGGGAGCTGAAACCAAAAAACCAGGTCTCGATATCAGGCCATGTTAAAAGGTTAGGCGTAACAAATCTTGACGCCGGAGCAAAGATATCCGACCTTATTTTAAAGGCGGGCGGCCTGGAAGACGAGGTTTTCAGGAAGAATACCTATATAGAAAGAGCCGACCTTATCAGATACAACGATGACGGAATAACGACAAAAATTATTTCGGTAAATTTGAGAAAAGTTTTAGATGGCGATATGACTGAAGATATCGTTCTTCAGAATAAAGACCATTTAAAGGTTTATGATATAAATGTGGCGGTTTATCCCAAAGCGGTCACGATAAACGGGATGGTCAGAAATCCGGGAAAATTCGATCTCCAGACGAATATGAGAGTGGAGGATCTGATCCTTCAGGCCGGCGGATTCGTAAAAGGCGCATACTACTATGAGGCTGAAGTGTTCAGGATCGACCCTTATAATGTAAAGCCTAACGCTCTTTCTTCAGTCCATAAGATAAAATTGAATCCCGATTATTTTAAGGCTGAAGCGGTCGTTTTAGAAAAAGAGGTATTCTATCTTCAGGACATGGATAATGTGGTGGTCAGGCAGTATCCCGATTACCAGCTGCAGAGGAATGTAACAATAAACGGCGAAGTGAAATTTCCGGGCTCATATTCACTTATGAAAGAAAAAGAGACCCTTGCCGACCTGATCGAAAGGGCGGGCGGGCTCAAAAACGAGGCATTCCCGCAGGGAATAATGTTCAAAAGAGGCGAAAAAGATGTGCTGTCGGATTTCGGGAGCGTTTCAAAGGGAAGCAGAGGAGGAAGCCTCGTACTTCAGCACGGAGATCTTATAACAGTTCCTAAACATCCGGGCGTGGTCATGGTCGAAGGTTTTGTCTTTACACCCGGGCTTGTAAAATACACGCCGGGCTGGGATCTTGACGATTATGTAGCCGCGGCAGGCGGAGTCATGGTGGACGATAATTATATCGAAGGCGAAACGGTCGTCTATTATCCGGGCGGGGCCGCGAAAGTTGACAGCTGGTGGTCGCCATCGGTAAAAGAAGGCTCCAGAGTTGTCGTGAAAAAAGAAAAGAAGCCCGAAGAAAAAGAAGGTACGAGCCTGAAGGACTGGGTTGCTATAATCGCAAGCATCGTAACTATAGCATTCTATCTTTCAAATACGAATTAATATCTGATATAAAACTTTCGGAGGCGTAAAATGAAGAACATTCTGATAACAGGGGCGAACGGATTTATAGGGAAGAACCTCACAGCGGCCTTCAGAGAGATCAAAACAAAAACGCTGCTGTTATACGATATTGACGATAGCGCCGAAAAGCTTGAAGAATATGTAAAAAAAGCTCAGATAATTTATCACTTAGCGGGCATAAACCGTCCCAAAGAGGAATCAGAATTCCTGACCGGAAATTACGGCACGCTCGAAACGGTCATCAGTCTGTGCGAAAAGTATAATAAGATACCTGTCGTTTTAACTTCATCCATCCAGGCCGAGCACGGAAATCCCTACGGCATCAGCAAAAAGAGGGCTGAAGAAGCTTTGATGAAATACGGTATGGACAACGATGTAAAGGTCTATGTTTTCAGACTCAAGAATGTTTTCGGGAAATGGTGCAGGCCGAACTACAATTCCGCGGTAGCCACCTTCTGCCACAATATAGCCAACGATCTGCCTATAACCGTCTCTGACAGGAATAACACCGTAAATCTTGTTTACATTGACGATATAGTCGAAAAATTTGTTAAGATCTCGGATTATACTTATTCCGACAAGGTGAAATTCTTTCACGACATTGATATCTCTTACTGCAAGACCTTAGGCGAGATCACCGACACGCTGTATAAGTTCAAGGCTTCAAGAGAGACACTGCGGCTGCCAAATATTGAGGACGAGTTCGAAAAGAAACTCTATTCCACCTATCTGAGCTATCTGCCCAAGGATAAATTCTCCTACCCGCTCAAGATGAACGTTGACAACAGAGGCTCTTTTACTGAGTTCGTAAAATCGGATGAGAGAGGACAGGTTTCGGTAAATATCTCCAAACCGGGTATAACCAAGGGCAATCACTGGCATCACAGCAAGACAGAAAAATTCCTAGTCGTTTCAGGCAAAGGGATAATAAGGTTCAGGAACATTAATTCGAATGAAATAATAGAATATTCAGTTTCGGGCNNTGGAAGTATAAATTATCTGCCGATGGAATGATACTCCACTTCGGCTTTCATCATTTCTTTTATCGAATAAATATTTCTGCCGTCATAAACTAAAGGTGTACGCATGATCTTTTTATAATCGGCAGGTTTAAGCTTTTTAATAGTATCCCATTCGGTCAAAATAAAGCAGACATTCGCGCCCTTCAAGGCTTCTTCGGGGCTTTTCGCGTAGCGGATGGAGCCTTTAGAGTTCTTGCCTGCCGGATATAATTTTTCAAAGTTCTCTTTACCAACAGGATCGTAGGCTATTATATCCGCGCCCTGCCCTAAGAGCAACGGAACATTGTCCAGTGACGGCGATTCTCTCAAATCGTCCGTGCCCGGCTTGAATGTCAGCCCCAGCACGGCGACCTTCAGATTACTGAACGTTATCAGCCGCTTGCTCGCCTTTTTGAACAGAACGGTCTTCTGTTCCTTATTCACATCGATCGCGGCTGTGACGGTCTTTAGACCGTAGCCGTGCTGCTTNNNTCGCAGAGGTTGGCGATATCGTTCATATATGAAATTTTGAGTGCGAGAAAATCGTTCGACGCATATTTTATCATTTCCGCCGACCTTCTGCTCACGGAGACTATCGGGAGCTTGAATGGCTCGTATATCTTCATAAGCAGCTTCTCAGCCCATTTGCTCTCGGTGCCGATGATGATCCTCGCCGCATGAAGCGTGTCCTTAACAGCCGAGCCTTGAGCCAGAAACTCAGGATTCGAAGCTACTTCGACCTTAGTTCCGTTCACGAGAAAATCGTGAATGAACTGCTCTACCTTGTCATTGGTGCCTACAGGTACTGTTGATTTAACCACGACCAGACAGTCCTTTTCAACAGATTCCGCTATCTGCCTCGCCACTGTGGCGATATGCGATAAATTCGCGCTGCCGTCAGGCTGTTCGGGAGTTCCCACGCCTATAAAAATGGCGTCGGCGTTTTTGTAAGCAGCTTTATAATCAATTGTATAATCAAGCCTTCCGGCCTTATAATTTTTACGCATAAGATCTTCAAGCCCGGCCTCAAAAATAGGGGAGATGCCCTTTTTCATCTTCTTTACTTTGGAATCGTCAATATCAACGCACACGACTTTGTGACCGACTTCCGCAAAGCAGACGCCCGCTACCAGTCCCACATATCCCGTTCCCGCTACAGCTATTTTCATTTAATATCTCCAAGCTTGTTTGTAAGGTTTGAAATATAAATTATATGTTGAAAATAGGCAAATGTTCAATTATATTTAAGCTTTATTATAAATTTAATCGCAAAATGAGGTGAGTTTTATGTTCAAAGGCAAAACACTGTTGATCACAGGCGGAACCGGATCATTCGGCAACGCGGTACTGAACAGATTCTTATACACGGAAGTGAAAGAGATTAGGGTATTTTCCCGCGACGAGAAGAAGCAGGATGATATGAGACGCCAGCTGAATAATCCGAAGCTGAAATTCTATATAGGCGATGTCAGAAATTACGACAGCGTGTTCGAAGCGACGAACGGAGTTGACTATATTTTCCACGCGGCCGCTTTAAAACAGGTGCCTTCATGCGAATTTTTCCCGATGGAGGCGGTACGCACGAATGTTATTGGAACATCCAATGTGATCAAAGCCGCGGTAGCGAACAAAGTGAAAAAAGTGGTCGTATTAAGCACCGACAAGGCCGCTTATCCTATCAACGCGATGGGCATTTCCAAGGCTATGATGGAAAAGGTCGCGATAGCAGAATCACGCAATGTGGACGAAAAGGATACGACCATCTGCGTTACCCGGTACGGCAATGTGATGGCGTCCCGGGGCTCTGTCATTCCGCTTTTTATTGAGCAGATCGAGCAGGGAAAACCGCTCACCATAACCGATCCGGACATGACCAGATTCTTAATGAGCCTCGAAGAGTCCGTTGACCTCGTTCTTTTCGCATACAAGAACGGCAAACAGGGCGATCTTTTTGTCCAGAAAGCCGCTTCAAGCACGATTAGAGACCTTGCGCAGGCAATG
>DMTS01000053.1:0-238 GCA_003477045.1 Candidatus Delongbacteria bacterium | reverse complement strand
ACAAGGGATCTCAACTACGCCAAATTCTTCGAAAAAGGAGAGAAGCAGACCAAAGAACTCACCGATTATAATTCAAGCAATGTGGAACTGCTAAATGTCAAGGGAGTTGAAAAGAAACTGCTCACGCTGGATTATGTCAAAAACGAAATAAAAAGGCTTAAGAAATGAAAAAATTAAAAGTAATGACGGTAGTCGGAACAAGGCCGGAGATAATCAGGCTGTCCGAAGTGATAAAAAA
>DMTS01000143.1 GCA_003477045.1 Candidatus Delongbacteria bacterium | reverse complement strand
CTGGTAATGACACTGCTAATCATCTCTCTGTTCCTTTCATTTCTAACGGTAGCCAAGGGCTACATAAAATTCGAATTTTTTCCGAAAACGGCACCTGCCACCTTGACGATCAAAGCTGAAACATTTGCAGGGACGCATCTGGATAAGACTGATTCTCTTTCGAGACAGATCGAGCAATTCATTTTGAATATGCCGTATAGGGAGAATTTTCAAGCGCTGAACACCAATGTCGGGCAGCAGCAGGACAGATCTTTCTGGGATGAAGGATCAAATCTGATGGAATTCAGGCTTGATCTTATCGACGCTGACAGTCTGACCGTTGATCTCAATGTTGTTACAGGGGACATTAGAAAATATTTAAATACAATGCCTGAAATTGTCAGCTATAGATTTACGACCGGAAGAAGCGGACCTCCGACGGGAGAAGATGTGGAGCTTAGAATTCTGGGCGAAGATCTTCAGAAACTTCAGGAATTATCTGATAAAATTAAAGCTGTTCTTACAAGCGTACCCGGAATAAAAGATGTTGACGACAATTTCGATTCGGGAAAAAAGGAACTGAAAATATATCCAGATTACGACAAGCTTACTTTGTACGGCATCGGTTTATCGGAAGTTGCCGCATTTATAAGAACTGCTTCTGTAGGCAAGATAATCTCCGAGTTCACTGAAAGGTCGGAAAAATACAATATCAGGGTCAGGCTACCGGAAGATCAGTCAGATACGGTGGACAAGATACTGAATATAAAGATGAATTCGCGTACCGGCAAAAAAATTACGGTCAAAGATGTTGCTGAGTTTGAGATAACGAACACTATATCGAGGATCGTCAGAAGGGACGGCAAAAGAACCATAACTATTACAGGGAATGTGGGAACATACGCGGTTGACGGAAAAACTTATAACAGAACTCCCGATGAGGCTAATGAATTACTTTTCGGCAACAAAATAAAGAATATAACCGGAGCTCTTGAGAATTTCGAAAAAGAAAATCCGGGCTATAAAATTGAAGTTGGCGGTGCAAGCGACGAAAGAGCAAAGAGCTTCAGATCGCTTTATATAGCTTTTTTGATAGCGCTGATCATGATCTATATGATCCTCGGAACTCAGTTCAAATCATACATACAGCCGCTAATCGTAATGATAACCATACCTTTCGCTTTTATAGGCGTGATATTCGGTCTTATTGTCACCGGAACGCCATTCTCGATTCTGTCAATGATAGCGGTGGTCGCGCTTGCGGGCATAGTAGTTAACGACTCGATCGTATTCGTTGATTTTATCAATAAGGAAAGGGAAAGGGGGACGGACAGGTGGAACAGCCTGATCAATGCCGGACGTACAAGGCTGAGACCGATCATCCTCACTACTATTACAACTATTTTCGGTCTTGTGCCGATGATCATATCTCAATCCGAATCTGTTAAAATGTGGAAACCTATGGCTGTCAGCATTTCATTCGGTCTCGGGTTCGCCACGATCCTGACGCTTTTTGTATTACCTGTTGTTTATTCACTGATCGACGGTTTCTCATGCAGGTGCAGCGGAACTCAGAAGATGAAATTTTCCGAAGCGCTCAAGCTGAGAGAAGAAAAAGGTTACGATAAATAATTTTATAATTATTATTTGTTTTAACATATTTATTTATTATTTTACTACTAGGAGAGTAAAATAGGAGAAGTATTATGAAAAAGTATACTGTTATAGTTTTTATGTTCTTCGCAATTAATGTTTTCGCATCAATGTCAAAGGTAATTTATTTCGGAATGGTTGATCGCTACGGCGAAGAATACACGAGCGAAAGCATCGTTAATGTAACTTATATAGTCTGGCTGCAAAGGATACCGGGAGAAGTCATCGAACCATCCGACGGTCTTGCCCAATGCGATGTAGTTATGTTCCCGGATCCAGAAACGCCTCTGCGGGGAGCATGCGTGGTCAATCTTCAGCATTTTTCTTCGTGGAATGCCGGAGATGTTCTCCACATAATTATGAAAGACTATAATGATGTTCTGAAAAGGCACTGTGAAGCTTATGCAGAATACACAATTCAGGATACTTCAACTGAGTCTGTTTATCTGGGTTTTGAAGACTTGGGATTAGAAGATTCCGGAATGCCGTGGTTGCTGTCTATTCCTACCGGGTATTCTGAAACAAAAACCTTTGTGTATCCCTGTGTTACTACAACTGGAACTGATTATAATTTTGTAGGATTACCTGTTGAAACGGGCTGGACAGAAGGAAGCGATTTCGACCCGACCGGTGAGAATATTGAGTCTGTTACAAGATTTGATGCAGTAAATCAGGGATGTGAAACAGGAGTTTACAGCTCTGTATTCGGATGGTGTAAGGATATTCCAATTCAAACCGGTGGCGCTTATATGATAAATATCAAAAACAATTTCGATTTTACTGTGACTGGAGACAGCGTTAATGTGGCTTATGATCTTATTACAACGACAGGTACGGATCTGAATTGTATAGTCCACCCTTTAACAAAAGCAGCATTAACAACAACTGAAGAACTAGGAAACGATATCGGAACCGCCAACTGCAACTCAATTTCAAAATGGAATAACACAACTCAGTTGTGGCAAGGAAGCTCATATTCAATATTCGGATGGATTCCAGTTTATACTACAGAACCCGCAACGCCGTTAATGGTTAACATGAAACAAAATCTAACATGGCCAGCAGGCAAAGCTGATTTCGATGACAATTCTGAAAATGAAATGATAATTACTGAAAAGAATGCAAAAGGCAATCCTGCGAAAGCTAGGATCATTTTCTATCATGTAATTAAGCAGTGGAATGATGAAGACTTTGTTTTTCCCGACGAGCTGAGCGGCGATACTGCCGATAAGCTCCGGTTTAAAGCTTATATTACTTCGAGGCCGGCAGAGGTACTCACACAGGACAGTTTTGACTGCGGATATTTGATGATTGGAACTCTTTCTGTTGTATATATAAATACAGGCAATTTTACTACTTCGTGGGTTGATGGCGACCAGCTTCGTATAGAATTCCCGTATTTCGGAGATCATATAGATAATTACGATGTTGTTACATTAGGAAATGAATCAGGTACGATTTACAGAAGATTAGAGCCTTATTATGCCGGATCGGGAGCTGCTTTCGAAATGCCGCTTAGTCCTTCAGGCTTATCCAACGAGGCATTACCTTCAGAGATCACTCTTCACCAGAACTACCCTAACCCGTTCAATCCTGAGACAGAGATAAGTTTCTCACTTCCGAGGGAAGAACAGGTCACTCTGTCGGTTTTCAATTCAGACGGTCAGCTTGTAAAAGAGCTTGTGAAAGGTAGAATATCAGCAGGAAATCACAGCGTAAATTTTAATGCGGAGAATTTAAACAGCGGGATATATTTTTATACGCTTGAAGCCGGCAGTTCAAAGCTAAGTAAAAAAATGTTATTGATTAAATAAGGGCAAGTGAAAATGAAAAAGTTAACATTAGCAATACTTTTGACAATATCCTTAGCCTATGGAGGATTATCAAAAGATTTTTACTATGAAGTTTTTGATTCTGATGGAGTTAGTTGGTTTGATTTTAGCGCTGAACCTTATGACGGTATCATTGCCTGGGCATATATTAAAGACAGACCTTTTGAACAAATTAATACGCCTATACCGGTAATGTATTTGGATTTTAGCGGTCTTTCGGTTATTTACTTGAACCCCGGTGACTTTCCGACACCATGGCAAACTGGAGATGAGCTGATGGTTGAGTTAAAGAACATATACAGAAATGGCGGAGGCGGAAATTTTAATAGTCCTGATATTGGTTTTATACTTGATCAAAGCGATTTGTCTCCAATATTTGACGGACCTTCTTTTGGTATAGGAACAGGAATAACCGTCAGTAACCCATGGCCTAATTCTATTGAAGAAATATCATCTCCAAATGAGATTACTCTTCACCAGAACTATCCCAATCCGTTCAACCCGGAAACTTCAATAAGTTTCTCTCTTCCAAAGGAAGAACAGGTCACGCTTTCAGTTTTCAATTCGGACGGACAGCTTGTAAAAGAGCTTGTTAACTGTAAAAGATCAGCCGGGAATTACAGTGTAAATTTAAATGCGGAAAATTTCAACAGCGGTATATATTTCTATACTCTCGAAACAGGAAGCACAAAGCTAAGTAAAAAAATGTTATTGATAAAATAGGAGAAGTGTTATGAAGAAGATTATGTTATTAGTGATGGTATTAGTTGCATTGTCATCCTTTGCGGGAAATCCCAAAATGTATTATATCTGTCTTGTCGATAATTCCGTAACAGAATACGACTTCAGTGCGGAACCATATGATTTCGTCACTTTCAAATACTGGATTTCAGGTAGAGAGAGTGAGGTATGTGATCAGGATGACTGGCAGTGCGGATACGAAACTTTTGACATGGGAATATCGGCGGTTTTTTTGGATCTTCAGAATTTTACAACACCATGGCAGCCTGGAGACCGGTTGAATGTATTAATTAAACAGGACAATAATCCGTTTGACACCATGTGGAATGAAGTAATTTATTCTGAGATTATTGACGGTGATCCGTTTGAAGAGATAGGCTTTGAAAAATACGGCGGTCCGGGTGGTATGCCTTTAATCATAACACCGATATCGGGTGGATCAAATATTTCAACTTTTATGTACCCATGTGTTACAACTGCTGGAACTGATCTGAACCTTGTCGGTCTTTTATTCAATACTGGTTACGAAAAAGCGTCTGACCTTGATCCGACCGGAACAAACATAAATGCCGTATCGCACTGGAACGCAGAGAATCAGGCATGGAATACGGCAGGATATCATCCTTCTCTTGGATGGTCTTCAGATTTTGCCGTGCAAACCGGACAGGCTTATATGATTAATGCTCAGCAGAATTTTGATTTTACTGTTACAGGAACTTATACAGAAGCATCCTACGGACTCATAACTACAGAGGATACTGATAGAAATATGATACTTCATCCTGTTTCAAAAATATTTCTGGATTCTCTGTCTGAGCTGGGTGATAATATTGGAACGGCAAATGTTAGTACTGTAAGCAAGTGGAACGCTGTTACGCAAACTTGGGTGAGCTCCAGCTATAGCCCGATCTTCGGATGGTTTTCCGATAACCCTTCAGATGCCGGTTTCGGCCTTATGCTCAATATGAAAAACAGTTTAACATGGCCTGCTCCGGATAAACTTGAGAGTATTATTGAGATTAAGAATAATGAAAATATAATTCCAAAAGGAGCCGGCGGACTGCCGAGAGCTGTGTATTTCAATATCGTAGATGATCAGGGGAATCCTCTAGATTATCCCGAAGATACTGGTTTGATCGAATTTTCTGCATATATACAGGAAAGACCAACAGAAATACTGCATGAATACAGCTACGGTTGCGGTTTTACAATGGCCGACTCATATAGTATGGCCTATGTAGAGGTCGGAAACTTTCCTTCAACCTGGACTGCAGGTGAAACATTAAAACTGATCCTGACCAATTTCGATCCGATGTACGGATGCGAAATGAGCGTAGTTCTTGATAATTCCACATCTCCGATATTCGCAGGTTTTGAACCGCTGATACCCGTTTCAGGTCTGCCCGGACAGGTGGATATGGATCATATTAATCCTATTACAAGTGTTGCTCTAGATATAGGATATGATGAGGGAGTTGCTACTCTGTACTGGGGTTATAACGGTTATACGATATTCAATATTTACTCTTCGGAT
>DMTS01000088.1 GCA_003477045.1 Candidatus Delongbacteria bacterium | reverse complement strand
TAACATAAAAAATCACTTTCGCCTCAATCATAAATCACTTTATGGTCAGCTAATACAAACTTTTCGCATGTTCTTTTCTACTGAATATGCCGAAGTAGAGGACGGGCAAAAGAAAGACATAAAAAAAGGGCGGTAAAAAACCGCCCTGAGAACTAAACTTCCTGTTTATTCGCCGCAGCCTTTTCAAGCGCGGCTTTTTTTGCCGCTTCGGCAGCTTTTGCCTCTTCAGCTTTAAATTCTTCCTTCTCTTTAGCTATCTGATCCGGAGTTTTAACTTTGTCGTCTTTATCAATAAAACATCCTTTCGGACATTTAAATTTTGCGCCTGTAAGAGTATCTTCAATGTCATAGTTGACGACCGGAAGATCTCCGTTCATTTTTATCGCGCCTGAAGGAGTGGTTTTAGGCAGCGAACATATTTTACATCCTATACATCCGACGATACAGGCATCCGTAACTTCCTTACCTTTAGCTTTTGAATTGCAGGCCAGATATACCTTTGCATTTTTCGGCATCATCTTCATCACGCCTTTCGGACATGCTTTAACGCATGCTCCGCATCCGACGCATTTACTGTCGTCAACAAATGGAAGGCCGTTCTCGCCCATTCCCATCGCTCCGAACAGACAGGCTTCAACACAGTCGCCGAAACCGAGACATCCGTAATCGCAGGCTTTATGACCGCCTGAAACAAAGACCGCGCTGGAGCAACTTTTCGGTCCGTAATATTCAAATCTGTTCTTCGCATTATCTTTCGTTCCGTTGCATGCGCAGTAGGCTACCATTGCAACGCTAGATTTCGCCGCGACTCCCATTATCTCAGCAATTTTTTCAACAACTTCCTTTCCGCCCGGCGAACAGAGATTGATTTCAGCGCCTGATGATACGATCCCGTTGGCATAACCCGCGCATCCCGGAAATCCGCACGCGCCGCAGTTAGCCTGAGGAAGTATAGCGCTGATCTTTTCGACCTTCGGATCTACAGCTACGGCAAACACTTTTGAAGCGTAAGCCAATATTGCTCCGAAAACAGCTCCGAGGACTCCTATCCAAACGAGCGCGAGTAAAATTTGTCCTATATCCATTTAATATCTCCGAACTCTTTATTTTTACATTACTTTCATGCCGCTGAAGCCGAGGAAAGCCATTGCTATCAATGCGGAAGTTACGAAAGCAATCGGCAGCCCTTTCATGCTTTCGGGAAGATCAGCAAATTCAAGTTTCTCTCTAATACCGGCCATGATCACAAGCGCGATCGTAAATCCGACGCCTCCGGTGAATCCGTTCCATATTGATTCAATAAAATTATAATGAGTACCGTCCGCCCATGCCGAATCAATGTTAAGTATAGCCACTCCGAGAACAGCGCAGTTGGTGGTTATCAGAGGAAGAAATATTCCCAGAGCTGAATAGAGAGCAGGCATATTCTTTTTCATGAACATCTCAATAAACTGCACAAGAGCAGCTATTGTAAGAATAAACGCTATCGTGTTAAGATACTCCAGATGAAACGGAACTAAAATATAATAATAAACAAGATAAGTCACAAATGAAGCGAGGGTCATCACAAAAATTACAGCCATTCCCATTCCGACCGCACTGTCCAGTTTCTTAGACACTCCAACGAACGGACAGATCCCCAGGAACCTGCTGAGTACAAAATTGTTTAAAAATATAGATCCGATCGCGATCACTATTAAATGTTCTATATTCATTTAGACCCTCCATTTTTAGTGCTTTTCCTTATCCTGTTCCAGTTTATGAAAGCAAGTATCAGTCCGAGCATAAGAAATCCACCGGGAGGCAGTATCATCATCAGCGGACCGCGATAGTCTGATCCGAACAGCGGGAATCCGAAAAATGTCCCGCTTCCGATAATTTCTCTGAAACCTGACATCAGGCATAAAGCTATTGTAAAACCTATTCCCATTCCCAATGCATCCACTGCTGAATTCCATATTGAATTCTTAAAAGCATAAGCCTCTGCTCTGCCGAGAATTATACAGTTAACAACTATAAGCGGAATAAATATTCCTAATGATGAACTGAGGGCCGGCATCCATGCTTTCATGCTCAGGTCAACTATAGTTACGAATGTAGCTATCATTACAACGAAGATAGGTATCCTTATATCGTTAGGAGTTACTTTTTTAAAAGCGGAAACCAGAACTGATGACCCTATCAGCACGAAAGTTGTAGCGGCGCCCATACCCAGTGCATTGATCATATTCGTTGTGACCGCCAGAGTTGCACAGAGACCGAGTCCCAGCACAAACACAGGATTTTCCTTAAAAAAACCTTTCGAGAAAATTGTCATAAAATCCATTATTTGCCTCCTTCTGTGACTTGTGCTTCTGCCTTTCTGATCGAATCCTGCTGCGCCATAGCTTTTTCATGATCATAGCTTACCACGCTCTCGGCATCTCCTACATAAACTACGGGAACCTGCTGTTCTATATATTTCTTCAGAAGTTCAGAATAACTGACAATGCTTTTGCAGATCGCTCTGGTGGTTATGGTCGCACCTGTCAGCGACTGTATTCTGTCCGGTGAAGAAGAGTCGTCTTTCTCAACTACTACTTTAAGCGAGTTTTTTTCTTTGAACCATCCTTCGAAGAAAGGCTCATTGTCGCCGTATTTTATCGTTTGCGCTTCAGCTCCGAGTCCGGGAGTTTCAGTGTGTTTCAGCACTTTGATCCTGTTGATCTTGAACTGGGCATTTGTGCAGACCATTGTTTCAACAACTCCGGAGAACCCCTGTCCTTTTGCCAGAAAAATATAGGCTATGTGATTTGGAGCAGCCTCATTTTCTTTAACTTTGTAGAAA
>DMTS01000183.1 GCA_003477045.1 Candidatus Delongbacteria bacterium | reverse complement strand
GGATTATTTATGTTAGATTGATTACGATACTTATTTATAAAGAACAACAAGGGAGGTTTTCATGGCTGAAGAATTCAAGCCCGATTGCGCAAGACCCACAGGCGGACCGGTCGGTGAGACTCCGAAAAAAGAGATCGAAAAAGAAATCAAAATCCTAAAGGAGGAAAAAGCGATGATCAAAGTTGGACAGAAAGCTCCGGATTTTACCGCTCCGGCGTTCCATATCGACAAATTCGTTAATGTAAAATTATCCGATTATCTCGGAAAATGGGTCGTTCTTTGTTTCTATCCGGGCGATTTTACCTTCGTTTGAGCGACGGAAATATCGGCAGTTGCCGCTAAATATCCCGAGTTCGTAAAAATGGGCGTTGAAGTTCTTTCGATGAGCGTGGACAGCGTTTTCGTTCATAAAATGTGGAACGATAACGAGATCAAAAAAATGGTGGAAGGCGGAGTTCCCTACGCAATGATGTCTGACGGGGGCGGGAAAGTCGGAACCCTTTACGGAATTTACGATGAGAACGCAGGCGTAGAGACGCGCGGAAGATTTATCATTGATCCGGACGGCGTAGTTCAGGCTTATGAAGTGCTTACACCTCCCGTCGGCAGAAATGTGTCTGAAACTATCAGGCAGGTACAGGCGTATCAGCTGGTCAGAGAATCAAAAGGAACAAAAGCGACTCCTTCAGGCTGGAAACCGGGTAAAACAGTACTTTCTCCCGGAATTAACCTTGTCGGCAAGGTCTGGGAAGTCTGGAAAGTATCTGAAGAGGATAAATAAATCGAATAATGATTGAAATTGATCTTCATGAAATGACGGTAACCGAGGCTCTGGACTACTTTATCGGGACTTATAACTCCAATAAGGGGCAGAGCCTCAAAATTATTCATGGCTACGGATCAACCGGAGTCGGCGGCAGGATCAGATCGGCCGTCAGAAATTTTATTGATATAAATAAATCCTGCTTTAAAAGGATCGAATTCGGCGAAAACCTTGACCGAAATCAGGGCTACACAATAGTCTATTACAGATCAGAATTGCCGGACTCAGCCGATATTTTAAAAGAGAAAATCAGAGATTACTGTGCGATCACGCCAAAAACAAAAGAGAAAATAGTCGGCGATTTCAGAAAAATCGGAAGCGGAGCAGTCATGAATGCTTTGAAAGAATTGGTAAATTCAGGCAGACTGAAAGAGATAAGCGGAAAAGTCAAGAAGTACGGTATAAAATAGCTATAACTTCAGCGAAAGCGTAAACGCGGTGATCATTTTTGAAAGTTCTATGTTGCTGGTCTCAAGTGTTCTGGAGAGTTTCAAAGCTATATTTTTAAGAATGATAACACCTATATCTTTTCTGTCAGAAATGATCCTCTCAAAGTCGTCGGCTTTAAGTATCAAAACTTCAGTATCGGTAAAAGCTTTTACCGTCGCTGTCCGTTTGAGAGAATGATCGAATAGTGACATTTCTCCAAAGAATATATTCTGAGAATCGTTTAATCTTATTATCTTTTTGTCGTCAGGTCCGGGTTTATATTCTTCGATAAGCGGAATGAGTTCCTTCTCGATAGATATTTCGCCCTTTTTTAATAAATACATAGTATTTCCGGTAGAATTCTCGCGTATTATAATTTCTCCGCTTTTAAAGAATTTTTCATCCATCAAAGAAATAACATATTCGGTCTGTTCGTTGTTCAGACTGAAAAAAAGAGAATTCTGGCTTACTGCGCTCATAAATTACACTCCGGCTTTTGATTTTCGGTTATTCGTCAGTAAAACAGCAAGTTCGAATTTTTTTATAGTGTAAGAGTCTTCTGGATTAAGAAGGATCTTTACTTTATCAAGATCTTTTATAAGTCTGCCGGCCTCTTCGAATTTTCTTTTTATAAAGGCATCTATCGAACTTGTATCCTTTGAATTAATATTCTTCATTTCCAGAACATCCTGGATCTGAACAAGGGCTATTAAGATTGCACCTGACTTCGAACGGAAATGCAATGCAAGATCGCTGAATGTTTTTCCGATAAAATCTTTGGGAATTTCGACCGTTGACATAGCGCTGCCTTCTTCAAAGGACATCATCATTTTCATAACATCTGAAATTCCGGGGTTGACTATTGCCGAAGTCAGAAAAAAGGGTACTGTATTATCAGATATAAAGTAATTGTCCGCTTTAGCTCTCTGAATGTAAGGCACTGTCTCATTCCTCAGCAGCTGAACATGCACCTTAATTTTTTCAGATATTGATTTTATCGTCATGGTAGCGAATACCGTTTTCTCATCAGCGCCCTGGGAAGAAGCCATAGAATTGTCGGGGATAATTATTACTCCCTTCGAGTTGCCGATTCCTGCTTTTTCGAGAATGTTTATATCCGCGAAATCTCCTTTGACGAATTTTACATTAGCATCAGAGAATTTTTCGATGACAGCGTTCATTTGTGAAGGATCGGAATCGTTTATCAGAATAATATCCTTTATTCCGGAAGATATCAGCGAAGATATCAGCGATTCGGCTTTCCAGTTCCAGCCGCATAAAATTACAAAGTTTTTCCCTTTAATTTTACTCACCCCCTGGCCTTCTTTTAATTTTTTTGATATCAGGATAGACGACATTGTAGCAGTAAAAGAAGAAATAAGGATCATTCCTGAAAAAATAAGGAATATCGTCACAATCCTTCCCGGAACGGTTTTCGGAGTTATATCGCCGTATCCCACAGTCCCGACAGTCACTATCGCAAAATAGACCGCTTCGAAAAGTGATTTAATGTCTTTTTCGAAATTGACAAAAAGCAGAGCAGCGAGTAGCAGTACGAAAAACAGAAGCGTTCCTATTTTTACAATGTCTTTCTGCCATAATTTTTTAACCGGCCTGAATTTCATCAAGTTTTCCTGATGTTTAATAGTTGAATTACAATGTTTCTAACAGCTTAATGCAAAGAAAAAACGAATTCATCAACGGCTTTTTTTATTTCATCCCTGAGCTTTCTGACCTTTTCAATTTTTTCATCATAAGTGCCTTCAAGTTTTGAAGGATCATCGAATGACCAGTGAAGCCTTTTATAAGCGCTTCCCGGAAAGAACGGGCATCTTTCGCCCGATGCCTGATCGCATACTGTGATTACATAATCAAAATGTCTGCCGTCATCAATAAAACTCTGAACGGATTTTGATTTGTTTTCAGAAATATCTATTCCGATCTCTTTCATAGCATCTACCACTATAGTATTCAGGTGTCCTTCTTCCAAGCCTGCGCTTTCTGCCTGAATATTTTTCAGCTCCATCGAATTCAGAAAAGCTTCAGCCATCTGGCTTCTTGCAGAATTGTGGATACATACAAATAGAATCTTTTTCATTTTAACCCCTCCGGGAACCATATTTTTGTTTTATTTGCGATCATAACAAGGCTGAGCATTACCGGCACTTCAACAAGAACTCCGACGATCGTAGCAAGCACAACCGGAGATTGCGGTCCGAATAATGAAATCGCGACAGCTACTGAGAGTTCAAAGAAATTCGATGCGCCGATCATCCCGGCAGGAGCTGCAATATCATGTCTGAGCTTCCATTTTTTGCTCCAGAAATAGGCTATAAAAAAGATCAGATAAGTTTGTATTGAGAGAGGAACGGCTATAAGCAGGATATGCAGAGGATTGTTTAGAATAACATCGCCCTGGAACGAGAAAATGATCACAAGCGTAAGAAGAAGTCCGATTATAGTAACATTGCCGAATTTGGGAATGAAGATGTTGTTGAAATAGTCTGAACCTTTATGTTTTATCACGCTTGATCTTGTTATCATCCCGCCCGCAAGAGGGATCACGACGAACAGAACAACCGATAAAAGCAGAGTATCCCATGGTATGGTTATTCCGCCGATGCCGAGGAGAAAAGCAACTATTGGAGTGAACGCGATCAGAATTATCAGGTCATTCGTAGCTACCTGAACGACTGTGTAAGCCGCGTTTCCTTTAGTCAGATGGCTCCAGACGAACACCATTGCCGTACAGGGAGCAGCACCCAACAGTATAGCTCCAGCGAGATAATCTTTCGCAAGTTCAACTGAGATCAAAGATTTAAATACTACATAAAAGAAAAACCATGCGATAAAATACATCGTGAACGGCTTTATCAGCCAGTTCGTTACCCAAGTAACATAAAGCCCGTGCGGATTTTTCCCTACATTCTTGATGCTGGTAAAATCCACCTTCATCATCATAGGATAGATCATGAGCCAGATCAGAACTGCGATCGGTATAGATACCTTCGCATATTCAAATTTACCTAGAAATTCAGGTATAGCAGGCAGAAATTTTCCGATCATCACACCGACGATCATACACCCGATCACCCATAGGGTAAGATATCTTTCAAAAAAGCTTATGCCTGTATTTTTATCTTTCATTGAAAACCTCGAAGATTTTATTTACAGTCTCCGTTACAACATTTATCATTTTCGAACTGGATCGTCACATGGCTGACGCCGTATTTCACTTTAAGCAGGGCTTCGATCTGATCCAGTATCGGCTTCGTCTGGGATATCATTATGTCATTAATACCGACATGAGCTTCAAAATAAATGGTTTTCTCATTTGAATACCATGTGTGCACATGGTGAATATTGGCTACATCGGTAATTGCCTCGATATCTTTCTGAATTGAAGCGTAATCAAGGTCGGCCGATGACTGCATAAGTATATCGACAGATTTTTTTACGATCTTCCATGATTCATGGATTATGAACAGGGAAACCAGCACTGTGATCAGCGGGTCTATCCAGGTCATGTTCCAGAATTTGATAGCAAGACCACCGGCTACAACACCGACTGACGATAATGTGTCGCCGAGCATGTGAAGATATGCAGCTCTGATATTGATGCTTGAATGCGCATCCTTCTCAAGTATGAAGACCGAGATAAGATTTGCAGCAAGTCCGATTAAAGCTATCCCGATCATAAGGTTTGTGTTGATAGTTTCAGGATGCATGAATCTGTCATAGGCTTCGAACAGAAGATAAATACATATCGCTACAAGCGTGGATGAATTTACGAAAGCGATAATTATTTCGGCGCGTTTATATCCGAAGGATTTTTTTGCGTCTTTTTCTTTAGACGATATTTTTATTCCGATATAACTCAGTACGATCGAGGCTGTATCGCTTAAATTATGAGCGCTGTCTGAGATCAGAGCAAGTGAGCCGGAAATTAAACCGCCGGCGAACTCTGTGACAGTAATAATGAGGTTGAAAAGAGCGACCCAAAATATTTTAGTTGCTGAAATGTTTCCGTGAACATGACCGTGTTCATGATGGCTGTGCTCGTTGTCCCGATGTTCGTTTTTGTGATGATCATGATCGTGATCGCAACATTCGCTCATTTCTTTGCCTCCATGCGCTTAGCTGTTTAGTATCCTGATGATG
>DMTS01000176.1 GCA_003477045.1 Candidatus Delongbacteria bacterium | reverse complement strand
AAGAAAAAAGTTCCATTCAATAAATTTGTATTTACGACAATGCTGATTTATATATTGGTTACGGTTGTTACTCTGCTCATGTCGCTATTTTTTATTTTCGATGATAAGATGATGGCTTTCTATAACAAGATCAATTTTCCTTATGTTATATTGTTTTGCCTGTTCGCAGCTGTTTTAGTGTTTATATCGTATAAAATTGCTAAAAGTAATAGGGAAAATAAACTGTCTCAGTATTATATTCTTTTTGTGAGCAACAGAAAGCTGATCAATAAAAATAAAATGAACCTGTTCTATACCGTTCTGACCATAATAAGCGGAATCACTCTGTTCTCTGTGAGGATGTATATTTCTTTCGGTATAGCAGGTTCTGAGATTTCTATATATCACGCTTTTCTAATAGGAATAATCGCCAATTTATCATTCTTCCTTTCTTTCACACCGGGCGGGCTTGGGGTTAAGGAAGGCTTTGTCGCGGGCATATCCTATCTTCTTTTCGCTGATGCGGGGATAGGGGTTGTCGCTTCTCTGATCGACAGAGCAGTGAATCTGCTTTTGACGCTTATTACAGGAATATTTTCTATAAAAATTTTAGATAAACGGTTTTTTTCAAAGAATCCGGAGGAAAAATGAACATTAGAATGATCTTATTACTTATTACATTGCTTTCAAGCATAGTTTATGCCTCAGCGCCGATAAATATTCCTATGACGGACAGGACAACCTATGATTATCTGGATTATCTTAACATTTCAGGAAAGATCAATATTCCTTTCACAGGATCAAAACCCTATAGAAGCGATGAAATTTATAAAAAATTGATTGATATCAAAGATCCGGATACCAAGACTAAAAATTTCATTAAAAGGTTTGAAGAAGAGTATTTAGACAAAGATAACCGCTTCGGTAAAGCTGAATCAAAAAACACTGTAGGTTGGTTTGATGGATATTGGAATCAGTCTTATATCTCTCAGAACGCGATAGAGAAGCCGCTTTTTCTAAGAAAACCTTTTACTGAGAAATATTATAAGTTCGACGATATATCACAACATATAACTGACGGAGGGATAGAGGCATATTTCGGGTACAGGGAATTTTTGTCGCTTCATACAAATTCAGGCGTGATGCTGAAACATAATTATACTAACCATTTGAGAGATGAATATGAAACGCTCGTGCTTGTTCCTTCAGGCGGGGAGGCTGATTTCTCCAGCGAAGACCATACAGAGACATCTTTACTATTAGCCGGAGAGGATATAAATTTCTCAATAGGTAAATATCCGCTTTCTTTAGGTTCAGGCATGATGAATTCCCTGACTCTGACGCCAGTCAAATCGTACTATGAGAATTTTATATTTTCAATGTCCGGCGACAGGCTGAAATTCACAACAGTCACCGGTTCGCTTCTTGCCGATTCGCAGACAAGAAAAGAAAGCGAAATACCTGATTATGCAATAACAAATGAAGATACGACAAAATGGGCGGAATATGTAAAAAGGGAAAAATATCTTTCGGCGCACAGACTCGAATGGAGAGCGCTCGACAATCTCAGTTTAGGCGTGAATGAAATGGTGATCTCAGGCGATAGAACAATAGAAATGGGTTATATGCTACCGGTGCTTCCGCTGTTCTGGATGGGTCATTATTACGGAGACCATGACAATTCTTTGATCAGCTTCGATCTCTCATACAGACCCTATAAAAACTATTCAGTTTACGGTGAACTTTTATTCGATGATGAAACTTTCACAGAGAGCTGGACTAAGAACTATATGAATAAATGGGCTGTCGCGGCAGGATTTTACAATTCCGATTTTCTTTTTGTTGATGGGCTTACATTCAATTTTGAATACGCAAGAGTTGAGCCTTATGTTTACGGTCATAAATTTCATATCAACAGGTATATGAACTTGGATTATTACCTTTCGATGCCCGGCGGGGGTGATACCGAGACTCTGAATTATAAACTCGGATACTTCTATGACTACAATCTGAATATTTCGGCAGGTTATACAAGGATAAATAAAGGCGAAATACGATGGGGTGAGTGGGATCAGCCGCTGAATTACAAGATAGAGAATAAAGTGTTTTTAAAAGGCACGGTTGAGAAGAGCAACCTTTATTACGCAGAACTTAGCTATAGGTATAATAAATACATTTCAGCCGATCTTTATTATTCACATACTGACATAATCAATTACAATCATAATTTGCCGAGATATGACGAAGACTGGCTGGATGAATACAAGACCGTCAACTCTGACACTTTAACGACGGGACCAGACATTGGAGAATTAAATACAGGGAATGATTACACCGATTATCAGAATTATTATGAAAGAGAAATTGAACCTGCCAAAAAATATCAGGTTTATTCGAATAACACTTTCAGACTTACTTTGAATATGGTCTTCAAAAACTATTTTTCAGATTTCTTCAAGAAGGAGGATTGATGCCCTTTAAGCTCATAGAAACAAGTATAAAAAACCTTTATCTGATCGAATTCAAAAGATTCTCTGACGAAAGAGGTCACTTTTTTGAATCATTTAACAGATTGAAATTGTCAGATTCCGGAGTAGACATTGATTTTATTCAGGATAACGTTTCAAAATCAAAAAAGGGTGTTTTAAGAGGACTTCATTATCAGATCGACCCGTTCTCACAGACTAAACTGCTTACTGTGCTTAACGGCAGAATACTTGATGTGGCAGTAGATCTAAGAAAAAAATCACCCACTTTCGGAAAATATCTATCATTTGAGTTAAGTTCTGAAGATAACACTATGCTACTGATACCAAAAGGATTTGCGCACGGATTTATAGCTTTATGCGATGATACTGTAATACAATACAAGTGCGACCGGTACTACTCGCCTGCACATGAAAGGGGAATACTTTTCAAAGACAGTAATTTGAATATAGACTGGAAATATCCTGAAAAAGACATGATCATAGCAAAAAGGGATTTAAATTTTCAAAGTTTCCTGGAAGCTGAAAATAATTTTGTATTCGAGGGATAAATGCACTTATTAGTTATCGGTTCTGAAGGTCAGTTAGGTACAGCGTTAAGAAATACCGCAGAGCGGAAGGGGCTGCATAACTGTATTTTTCTATCAAAAGCCGATCTTGATATTACAAATAATGCTAAGGTTGAGGAGTACTTTAAGAATAATATTTTCAAAGATGCAGTTATTATTAACTGCGCTGCCTATACGGATGTAGAAAAAGCCGAATCAGAACCCGAAAAAGCATTTCAGGTTAATTCGCTAGGCGTTAAAAATTTAGCAGAATTTTGCAGAAAATCAGGAATAAAGCTTATACATGTTTCAACTGATTTTGTATTCAACGGTTTAAAATCGGGGCTTTATAATGAGTCAGACATGCCTGACCCGGTTTCTGTCTATGGAAAAAGCAAAGCTGAAGGCGAAAAAGCTGTACTAGAAAATCCTGAAAATTGTATAATAATCAGGACATCATGGTTATATTCAACCACACACAACACCTTTCTTAATAAAATTATTGAGAGATCAAAGGCTGGAACTCCCTTAAAAGTTGTCGAAGATGAGATCGGGTCGCCGACTTATACTATTGACTTAGCTGAAGCCTTAATTCAGATCTGCAGAAAAGTTTCTGAAATTGAAAATTTTAAAACGGCAGTTTATCACTACTGTAACACAGGATCGGTTTCAAGATACGAATATGCAAAA
>DMTS01000086.1 GCA_003477045.1 Candidatus Delongbacteria bacterium | reverse complement strand
AGTATGTAATTCATATCTTAACTGAGGCAAGTCTAGCAACAGGTTCAGATCGGCCAGATCCATTAAAATATTGGCATCATTTATTATGATTCTCATTTAATCAATCACTACCGAAAAATTCTTCCTAACGCTGGAAACAGATTCACCGAGTAATGAAGCAGCCTTACCGATTGATATTAGTTCCTGAGACAACGCTTTGTATATAAGCCTAAAAAACCTCTCTGATTTTTCTGCTCCGCAAAATCTTTGATCGTCAATATCCTTTTTTAAAGCAGGATTTGTATTTAAAAGCATATAAAAATATTTCTGGCTGTTCTTTGATATTATGCCGCACTCGATAAGCCTGTAAGTAATAGCCTGAATACTCATACCGAACTCTTTCTGAAATACCTTTAATTCCTGCAAAGTTATTTTATCTCTGCTTTTTCCAAATTCTCTTTTAAGAATTTCCGAAGGTATGAGCATATTTCCTGCGAATGCATGACATATCCTTTCAGCCTCTTTATCTTCAATGTTTTCAGGGATATTAAGCACGAGATGCCCTAATTCATGAAGCAAAGTAAATCTTTTTCTTTCGGTATTAAAATTTCCGTTGACCACGATTACGGGGAATTTATTATTTATGATACAAGATAAACCGTCAAATTTATCATCTGCATCATCAATCTCGATTACCTTTATACGGTTCGCCTCGAGCAGATTAATAACATTATGTATCGGATCGTGTCCGAGTTCCCATTTCTTCCTCAAAACATCCGAAGCTTCAGCAGCTTTATCAATATTATCCGCGCAAATACCCTTTAGCGGGTTAACAAACTCAGAATCTATAGCCAATATACTCTCAATACTAAGATAATTCTCCACTCTGAGTAGAATTTTTTCCTCGACCACTTTCTGATTTTTAATAGCCAGACCGCTCTTTTTCCTGAAATTTATCGCTCCCAATTCCACAGTAACAGGCCTGAAGAAATAATCAGCGCTTTGTCCCAGAGCTTTCGCGATATTGATCAGATTAGTACTGTCAGGAAGTGATTTCCCTGATTCATATTTACTGATCATCTGCTTTGAAATATTCAGCATATCTGCCAGTTTCTGTAGCGAATAACCTTTAACAAACCTTGCGCTCTTAAGTCTTTTCGCAAAAATATCTTTCATTTTATAATCCTTTCTTAACGGTTGACATCTATAGTGATAATTTAATACTTTGTCAACCAACAGTCAAGAAAAAAATTTCAGGAAACCATTATGCAATTGGAACTTACAAGGATTGCTTGTGAGTTGAAATTCAGCTGTCAAGTAAGCCTTGACAACTCTCAAATATTTTTTGTTTTTGCATTTGTTATCCGTTTAATTTTCTTTCCAAAAGCTAGGATCGTAATCCGGATTTTCTCTTCTAATTTTTTCTAGTCTAAGACCATTCTTCAACATATAAATAAGATTGCCCGCACCGAATTTGAATAATGTATCATTAAAAGAAATATACGCATGAAAATAATGGCTATACACTTTCTGGAAAACACTTTCAATCAAATTTAAAATTGTATCAACTTTACCGAGAGTAACCGCACTAAACGCATCAGCTTTCATACCTTCCGAAAGAATACATTCTAAACCGTTATGAGCTAATAAGTTATCCCTTAAATTTTTAATTGCTTCTCTTTCTCCCTTCAATAACACTAAATCATCTTCTATTACTGAACGGAAATTTTCATCTTTAATATAGCTCGCGAGTCTTAAATAAGTCAGGTTTTCGTACCTTACAACTTTTACATTATCTAAAAGCTTCGCAACATTTAATACTACATTATTAAATTGAATCCTTTGCTGCAAAGCAAAATAACTTTTTGCTGTTTTATTCAATATCTCTACAGTTTTCTCATCTGTAAATAATTTTTTATATTGTTCCCATTCAACGAACAACCAAACTGTTTGAGAATAAATTTCAAAAAAATATTCACCGAAATCTTTTCCCAATTTTTCACAATAATATATTTTCAATTCTTCGCCAGTTCTTGTTGTCATTTCATTCCTTCCCCATCTCCTCCACGATCTTCATGGTCTCAACACGTTTAAAGTAAAGTCTGAATATCTTTTTTTTCTTTTTTTGCGTCAGATTCAATTTCCTTTATAGATCTGCCGTCTTTCAGCTTCCATTCTTGTAATCCGTTCGCATTTCTCCCAAGTACGATCGAAGCGGCAGTTGATGGACTGCTGAAAATATGATCCTCAGGGAATTCAAAATATTCTTTTTTATCAACAAGCACACCGTCATTTATTAACTTCTGCCTCAAATTAACCAGGCTTTGCGTCATAGATGCAACTGCTTTACCTGCTGCTTTTGAACCTTTGAAAACAACAAAACCTTCAGATGTCTGTTCACCTTGTCCCTCAGCTCCTCTGTTTCCTTTAATATAGAAAATATCTTGTTTTGATTTTGGGCTTACTACTCTCTTCTCATCAAAGACTTTATGCCCTAATGTGTTGACAAGCATTTTTATATTATCAATAAATTCTTCCATTTCCGCTCTATCTGATTCCGATATTGAAGACTGCGTAGGTGTAGTAGAATTCTCAATAATATATCGGTTAGCTTCTTTAGCTATATCATGTAATCTGTTTTCAATATATTTTATGTGAGCTTTATTTAAATTTTCGTCTTTACTAATAAATACGATCGTTTCATTCCAGAAATCTTTCTGATTTAAATGCTGATTCAGCCTTTTAAGAGTTGATTCTGCTTCCCCTATATAAACCTGTTCTTTACCTTCATCGTTTCTACCGAACAGCAAGTATACTCCAGTACTCTGTAAATCAACTCTATCTGAACAATCTTTGACTTTAATTCTAGGTATTTTATAAGCTTTACCTGTCCAATTTGAAAGCTCACAGCTCATTCTTCCGTTAGGATCACCGTCGATTAGAAATATCTTGATAGTTTTACCAAATACCATTTTATTCTCCAAAATATTGATTTATAAGGACTTTACTCATAACTTCATACTTCTCCGTCATTTATCGAATTAACCGTCATCAGCAAAAAATCAAGGCACTTTGTGTAATCGAGCGTTTCGTAATCTGTGCCGAGTTTTCTGAGGTTGGAATAATAATCTTTCAGCTTTAAATAGTAATTCTTTTCAGATTGGACTGAATAAGCCGGATCGCCGAGCTTTTTTATCAAAAACCATTTTTCCAAAAGCCTTGCGGTTCTTCCGTTGCCGTCCTGAAAAGGATGAATTTTTACGAACACCAGATGGATGTATGCCGCGAAATAAAATGTTTCGAGATCAGACAATTCGGCTTTCTTGAGCGTTTCGATATCCCTGAAAAGTTTATTCAGCTCTTTCTTTATTATCGCCGGGGCCGCTGCCGAGTACTCTATCCCGCCTTTGCTGTTTATTACGACCATGATGTTATCTCTTATCTTCCCCTGATCCGTTTTTGCGAGAAGATGCCTGCTGAGTGTCGAATGCGCCTGAAAAATATTTTCAGCGGATAAATCTTTTTTCTGTATCAATTTATAAGCTTTGAAAAGATCATCTGCTCTGCGTGTATAGTCAGCTTTGAATTTTACCTTAAGGAATTTGTGCTTATAGTAGCTGTCGAAATCAACATCCTCACCTTCGATTTTGGAAGAGTAAACCGATGAAACGGAATCGTAAAAATCAAAATAATCCACTTTCAATTCGGACCGTTCTGCATTTTTCAGAATTTCTGCCGGCATTACTTTTACATCAGCCTTGTATTTATCAAAGAGATCATATTTTATCAGCTCAAGCTTCATTTATCTTTTACTCACTTTAGACTGAATATTTTTAGTTTACTTCCCGAACTGATGAGGTCAAAATCCCTGTCTTTATGAAAAACCGGGATATTATTCAGGATCGCGTAAGATGCTATCAGGCAGTCGTTCGATTTTCTGATCGTAATGCCCTTTTTTCTGAGCGACCGGTACAATTCAACCGCATTTTCAGTTACATGCATAAGCTCAATGCTAAGCATCGTATAATTCAGAAGAATTTCTTTGATTTCGTTAAAGATCCGGTCTTCTTTTATTCCCTGCAGAATTTCCTGATAGATCATAGGGCAAATACAAATATCATAATTTTCATTTATGAGAAGCCCAAGCGCATCAGCCTCCTTTGAACCTTCAGTACCGTTAAAGAAATCTATCCAGACCGAAGTATCAACTAAAACGCCGGTCATCTGTTTGATCTCATATCGTCAATATCTCCGTCCCAGATCTTCTTGCCCCGGTATTTTAAGATCTTCTTTCTGTTGAAATGCCTGATGTATTCTTCCAGCGCAAGATTAACGACAGCTTTTTTTGTATGCACACCGCTGATCTCCATTGCTAAGTCCACAAGTTTTTCATCAAGTTCTATGTTCGTTCTCATAAAACACCTCTATACACATTATTATGAAAGATTATACACATTATCGAATGGTTTGTCAAGGAGAATTATTTCACAATTCCGAACCCGAATTTCTGAAAAATATTATCCCTGTCAACGGTAGGATTCTGAAGACCTCCGGATGAAGCTGCAACGGCTTTGGAGACATAGTCTCTGAGCTCATCAGTCGAGATGATTCCGTTTTTATCTTTATCGGCTTCTTTTGAAGCTAAACATTTTATTATTTCTTCTGTGAAAAGACCGTTCTGAATTTCGTCTTTCTCGTAAGACAATTCACCGCCTTTTGATGATGAGAATACAATCGCGCCTGATCTTCTTGCAAGATCGTTGTAAATGTAACGGTCTTTTTCGTATAAATAAGTACGCTTCTCAGCTTTGATAGGTTCTATTGATGCTTTCTCCACTACTTTGATCCCTCTTCCTTTAAGCCCTCTTGAATCTGCTGATGCGTAATATGTATTCTGTACGCCTTCTTCTATCTCGCCCGACTCGCAGGTATCCATTAAAAAAAGCTTATTTCTCGGATGGATCCCCTGAAGAATATCTTCGATAAGCTCGAAGTTCGCGGCAGAACCGGTAAGATCATTCAGGTTCGTTTCGTGCGTCAGATAGTAGTAAGTCGCTTCTTTGTCCGTGTCGTGGACTCCGTGTCCTGCTATGAAAAGGATGAAAGTGTCGTCCGGCTTCGAGTTCTTAAGAAAATCCTTTGCGGATTTAATATTGGCGACCGTCGCCTGTTCGTTAGTGAATGTTCTTACAAAAATATTCTTATACTGTTGTTTGTCAAGTTTCGAGAAAGAATCGGACAGGTCTTTTGCATCCTTGTCGGCATACTTCAGGTTCAGCGAGCTGTCTTTATATTGCGAGACACCGAATGCAAGATAATACAGATCGCCTTTTTCATCTCCTTTGTATTCAGCATAAGTAAGCGCTCTATAGCTTTCGGCTCCCTTATCGTTCATGCAGGATACTTCGATCTTGTTGGTGCCCGAAGTAAGTTCGATCTTTTCTGAAAGTGAAACTGTACTGCCGCTGATCTCTTTTCCGTAGGAACCGAAAAGCGGAACATCGTTCGCGTAGATATTATATCGCTTGAGCTGATACTTGCTGTCTGACAAGCTTAAATTAACAGTAAGATACTTATCATCCAGCCTTGAATCGGTTATCTCGCTTACAGGAACATGAAGCTCAGTTGATAGTTGATCTTCAGTCAGCCCCAGCCTTCTAAGCCTTTTCTGATACTGTTGATAGTAATGTGTAATCAGACCATTGTTATTTGAGCCTAATCTCTGAAGAATAATATCCGGCCGGTTGTTTTTCACAGCGAACTGGTCAATATTAAAAACATCCATTCCTTTAATTATTGCCACAAGTTCACCTCCGCTTAGCGATGAATCCCAGTAACCGTCATCTGTAAATATGAGCCATCCTTTTTGATCAGGATGAGAAATAAATGAAGTGTAATGATCAGATTTAAGATCCCAGTAGATCATTGATCCATCCTTAGATCCGGTAACGGCATATTTTCCGTCCGGAAAAAAATCTACGGACAGTATGTCTCCTTTATGACCTATCAGAGATTTTTCTTCTGTACATTGTTCGACATTCCATAATTTCAGTTCAACTGTTTTTGCGTAAGATTCAGTAGCGGAAAGTATATACTTTGAATCAGGTGAAATGGCTACTGCTTCAACATCTCCCAAATGGCCTGTAAAAATTTTGAGCTCTTTCAAATTTTTAATGTCCCAAAGTCTTACAGTGCGGTCTTTTGAACCGGATACTACATATTTTTTATCATCAGAGACAGCTAGTGAAGTCACCCACTTTTCATGACCATGGAATTTACCGATTTTTTTTCCTTTGTTAACATCCCATAAAATAATATCTCCACCATTTGCTGTTGAGACAGCCAGTTTCCCGTCTTTTGAAAATTTCATAGCACGAGTATAGTCATCGTGACCACCGCTCATAAATCTCTCAAGTTGTTCACCCGACTCCATATCCCACATCCTCGGTCCTTCTTTGGGAGCGCCTGTCAGAGCATATTTACCGTCCCGGGAAAAAGCCGATAGCCTATAATTGATAAAAGGGTCTTTGAGTTCTTTTGCGTTTGCTACATTAATGTCTAAAAGTTTTTCACATGTTTCAACTTTCCACTTCTGAACGGTTCCGCGTGTAGCTGAAAAAACATATTTATTGTCTTCTGAAATAGAGGCTGAAATTATTCTGTCAGGGCTGAATTTAAATATTTTATAAAGAAAAGCTGCATTTCTGTCCCAAAGTTTGATTGTTCTGTCATTGGAACCTGATAAAAGATAACTTCCGTTATTTGATACTTGTACTGTTGTAATCCAGCTTTTATCCCCGAAACTTTCTAAAGTTGTTAAACGATTGCCGGTATTAATATCCCAAATTTTTATTTTATTCTCAGATGCTGCTGCGATCCGTTTTCCATCCGAAGAAAAATCCAGAGAGCGGAACTCTTTATCCATGCCGTCAATAATCTTGATCTGCTTTCCTGTATTTGTATTAAATATACTAATAAATCTGTCATCTCCGCATGTGGCGATCAAATTTCCGTCTGGAGAGAACTTTGCGCAGAAGACTTTAGTTTTATGACCATTGAAAGTTTTAATAATTTCACGTTTTTTAAAATCCCACAACTTGATCGTGTTATCGTATGAGCTGGAGAGAATATATTTCTTACTTCGGGAAAAAGATACCGAACTGACATATTTCGTGTGTCCCTTAAAAGTAAATTCTGAACTTGTGCTTGACTTATTCCATAATTTAAAAGTACCGTCCCAGTAAGATGATAATAAATTATTTCCGTCTTCAGAAATATCAACAGCTACAACCCTAACTTTATGACCGATGAAGTTAGTTACCTTTTCACCTGACATCAAGTCCCATAAAATCAGTTCACCCATACTTCCTGTATCACCCGAACCGGATAGAACATACCTACCTTCCTTAGAAAAAGCTACAGAACATACTGCAGGCTGCTTTTCCGAGCTCTTGGGAGTAAATGATTTTAAAGGGATCTCGCTACTTACATTCCATAATATCATTGAATTTCCTGAGGCTCCGGATAAAATATTCATGCCGTCCGAAGAAAATTCAACGTCATGTATCTGCCCTGTATGTCCATAGAAAGTTCTAATTTCTTTACCTGTCGAAACATCCCATAATCTAACTGTTTTATCATGCGAACCCGAAATTAAAAATTTGCCATCGGGTGAGAAAGCTATTGCGGTAATACCGTCTGAATGACCGAACTGAATTTTTAATTCCTGGCCGCTTACAATAGATAAAAAAAGAACGGTAATAATAAGGATTATAAAATTTCTCATTCATCCTCTCCTTCCTCAATTTACTCATTATATATATATAATCTGTCTTTGAAAATCAAGCTGATAATTTGTCATATAAACAAACCTGCGGCATATACGGGATAGGATTCAAGAACGAAAACGATTTTCTTTTACAAAACAGACCACTGTTTCATATCAGAAAGTAAGTTGTTCAATTATATTTCTGCATATAAAGAATAAAATCCATCTACTTCGGGCTGATTCCGGCCTTAATCCTTCAGATGCTCTTCTTTGACCCTTGAGACGATAGCGAAAGTGATCGTGATGACGCCTATTCCGAACAGGGTATAGCTGACATTGAGATCAACGAGATAGCCGAAAATGATATTCGCGACCGCGGTTACGATGGATCTTGCCATTGAGACTGCGGAAAGTACGGTGGCTCTGTTATCTGATTCGATATATTTGTTCATGTAGCTGTAATATAGCGGTTTCATTGTCATTCCGAATCCGCCGATGAGTACGATACAGGCTATTGAAAGAGCTATCAGAGTGGAGAATGAAAGTACGAGATAGCATATTCCGACAAGGATCGATGCGTAAAGTATATATTTTTTCTTGCTCTTAACAACATTCTCGAACTTTATAACGCTGTTGAGCACTATTATCTCGGCTACTACGATAGCGGCGTGGACAAAGCCGTAGTATTCTAATGGGAAATTCAGGCTTTTCAGCACAACCTGATATACCCAGATCATGAAAAATGAGAGCATCATGATCGCAACATAATCTATCGTGAGCAGCCTGAGTATCTTATGATCTCTGAAATATTTAAGCCCTGTTTGAAGGATTTTGAAATAATTCTTTTCTTCACTCTTTTTCTGAGTGGGAGGCTCGTTGAAAGTTAATCCTACCGCTGCGGATAGAAATATTGGTATAGCCGAGAGCCTTAGCGCCCAGTCAAGCCCGATATACTTAGCAGTTAAACTTCCGAGAGGGGCTGCAATTACCATGGCGAAAAGTCCGATGCTTTCTACCCTGTTTAATATGCTTTTTGAACCTGTTTCATCGCCGGTCTGGATCAGAGAATCATAAACAAGCGCAGTGTCGGCTCCTGAAGCTAATGCCACACCGACAGCCCAGAGTATCTCTCCGCAAACGAATACCCAGAATGAAGGATACGAACTGTAAACAAGCACTGCGGCGGTTGTGACCACGCTTGAAAGTATCAGGCTGGTTTTTCTGCCGAATCTGTCCGCGATCACTCCGGTCGGGATCTCGAACAGGAACATTGATGTTGTAAAAACAGCCTGGAGGATCATTATCTGTGAAAAAGTTATCCCGCCCCATACTGTGAAAAAAGGGACAAGTACGCCAGAGAACAGCATGCAGTTCTTTAAAAAATCATAAGCGTACGCTTTGGGTATATTTGATCTGTATTTCCTGTCCGGCAATTTGAGTGACCTCCCTGAAAGCTATATTTAAGATTTTTCCTAATAATTATCAACTTTTAAATGAAATAAATGATATTGTTTTATAAATTTGTTTTCGTATATTGCTTTTATATACCGGGAGGTGAATTATGAAGATAAACAAAAATTATTTTTGGTCGTCCAGTATCCTGACGGTTTTATCGATCTCAGCCTCTCTTCTGCTTTCATCCTGCGCTTCATCCAAATCCGAGCTTAAACTGTCTTATAAAGGTGAAGTAAAAAGAAATCCGAACACGGAGAAAGTGTCTGTTTATTTTATATTCAGCCATGTCAGGCAGATGGTCGGGCTTGATGCCATTCCTAAACTTGAAAACAAATATCAGCGTCTGAACGGATTTGACGATATATTTCTTGAAGCGCAGAGGGAATTAAGCAATCTGGGAAAGTATGCCACTTATGTCGAGGAATCATCCGATGTGAATAATCCCTTAAAAAGAGCGGAAAGAGATTCTCTGATGAGATCTCACGACTATACGATAAAGATAAGGATAGAGGCTAAGAAAAAATTCACAAACTACTTCCTGGGTTACCTGTTCTCTACAGTTTCACTTACCGTTATACCTGTTCCGTATTCACAGGAATACACCGTTAAAACTGATGTTCTTGATTCTTCAAACAGGCTTGTCGGAAGCTATGAAAGAGAAGCTACTCTGACAAACTGGTCACAGGTTCTTCTGATTTTCGTGTATCCTTTCCATCCCGAATCCCGGAAAATTGAAGAAATATATATGGAATTTCTCAAAGACACCTTCAGACAGATCGAGAGTGAAGGTGTTTTAAAACTCTAAAGGAGCATTCGGCATTAAATGAAACTGGGCAAGCAGCGCTGCAATGGCTATTGTTATCGTAACCACAGACACAATAATTCCGGGCTTTAGCCAGTCGAAGAATTTTATATGCCCCCCGGTTTCTTTTTCATACATTCCCATAGCTATAATATTCGCCGTACTGCCTATCACTGTCGCATTGCCGAACAAAGCACCGCCAAAAAGCATTGCCCACCAGAAAGGAAAAATATAGACACCGATCTTTTCTATTTCATGGATTATCGGGATAAAAGTTGCTACTGCCAGTACATTGTCCATAAAAGCCGTTAAAAGAGAAATTGCCGCTGTAAACAAATTCAGAAGGAAAAATGAGCCACCGTTTGATACATGGATCATTCCGTTCGCGATCTGTTCGGTAACACCCACGCATTTCAATGTTCCCACAGAGGCGAATAAAGCCATAAAGAATGTAAGTGTCCACCAGTCAACACGGCGCATAAAAAATTCCTGCGCATGAATACCTTTTAAAAAAAGTGAAACTGCTCCGAAAAACAAGGCTGTTCCGATTAAAAGAGTATTTTTTTCAAGATCAAGCATTTTTTCAATATTGGAATGAAGTATCAGACAAACAATGGTGCATGAAAAAAGGATCCAGCTCCTGCGGATACCTGCTTTGGTGTAACGGACATGTTTCAGCTCATGCGGTTCGTTACCTTCCTTTTTCATTTCTGTTTTTAATAAATTCATTGGTTTTCTAAAAAAGAAGAAGCATAAAGGAATTGTTATGGACAGGCACAATAACGAAATCGGAGCCGCCCATCTTAAAAAATCTAAAAATGTGAGGTTCGCACGAATAGCTATCATAACTCCGATGGGATTTCCCACTGCGGTTGCGCTGCTTCCGATGTTGGTTGCAAAAACGATCATAAGCAAAAAAGGGACAGGATTGATCTTATAGCGTTTTGTAATGTGAAACATGGCCGACATCATAAACAAAATTGATGTTACTTCGTCGATCAGTGCCGCCGAAAGAGCCGATAATACCATAAGAATTGTCATTAATAAATAAGGCCGTTCACCTACTGCATCCACAACCTTTGCAACAAGATACTCAAAAAAGTGGTTTTCTTCCAGAAATCCGATTATCGTCATCATTCCTACTAAAAACAAAATGACATCAAGATGCGCAAATTCTATTAATCTCGGTACATCAAGCAATTTTACTACAAGCAGTACGGATATGCCGAGAAAGGCGAAAGCAAGGCGAAATTTCCAATAAAAAAGAGTTCCGCACATAATGATCAGGAAAACTAGAGATGCGATAACCTGTATCGGTTGAAATCCGAGAACCGACAATAATATACCTGAAGCAATAAGAAAAGAGATCATTATGACCGGTGTTATTATAGCTTTCATTTAAATTTCCCTTACAATTATTATTGAATTTACCGCCGAAGACACGAAAGATACAGGCTCAGAATCTGAACCTGTATCCGTATGTTATTTATTCTAATTAGAGATAAGCTGTTTCGCCGTGCTCGCTTTCGTCAAGACCGAGCTCCTCGTCTTGTTCTGAAACACGGACGGGAGTGATCTTATCTATTACCCAGAGCATAGCTATCGTAAACAGGAATGCATATAATCCTGCAAAAAGAGCCGCGCCTGTCTGTTTGAAGAAAAATAAGGTATTTCCGTCAACAAGCCCGCTTGCAAGCAGAGCCGCATCCCTTCCTTCAAAAGTCATCGCCGTAGTACCGAATACACCGAGAAGAATAACACCTAGTATTCCGCCTACTCCGTGAACACCGAAAACATCTAAAGCGTCATCAAGACCGGCCTTATTCTTGTAATATACAGCAATATAGCAGGCTACGGACGCAAGAACCCCGATTATTACTGCCGACTGCGTGGAGACGTATCCGGCTGCGGGAGTTATACATGCAAGTCCGGCTACAGAACCTGTTAAAAATCCCAGAAATTTTGGTTTTCTTGTAAATATCCAGTCTAAAAGAAGCCAGGTCGGACCTGCGAAAGAAGCCGCGATGTCAGTATTCAAAAAAGCAAGGGTCGTGATCGGATCGACTCCGAACTCGCTTCCCGCATTGAATCCGTACCATCCGAACCAGAGGATCCCGGTTCCGAGTGCGACAAGTGGAATGCTGTGCATACCCTTATCAGAAATTCTTCTTTTACCGATATATATCACTGAAGCCAAAGCTGCAACTCCGGCCGTAGCGTGAACTACGATACCACCCGCAAAGTCTTTGATCCCCCAGGAAGCCATGATCCCACCGCCCCATACCATATGAACGAAAGGAAAATAAACAAATATCTGCCATACGATCAGAAATATCAGATATGCGGGGAATCTGACGCGGTTCGCGAAAGCTCCGGTTATCAGAGCCGGTGTAATTATAGCGAACATCATCTGGTATGCAACGAAAACAAGAATCGGAACTGACGGATTAGCCGGGCTGGGATCAGTAAGATGAATGCCGTTCAAAAACGCCAGATCAAAATTGCCTATTATACCGAGAATATCTCCGTTGCCCAATGTACCGCTGAAACACATAGAGTAACCGAAAGAGACCCATAAAATCGTTGTAATACCTAGAGATACAAAACTTTGGAACATTATCGTTAAAACGTGCTTTCTGCCTACCAGACCGCCGTAGAAAAAAGCCAGTCCGGGCGTCATGAACATTACAAGACTTGTAGCCAGCAGCATGAATCCTGTACTTGCATAATCGAAATTCATTTATAACTCCTTGAGATATTAAATTAAGATACATTCAATCTTTATCAACGGAAATTAAATGAAATCGGGAGGAGAGCGGGATGATTTATAGCCTGTTTGACCTGTGTTGACGAATGAAACATAATGTGAAAGAATTCTATTTTTTGTTCCGGATGCTCGATCTAAGCGGTTGTAATAAAATGAAAAAGAAGCCATAAGAAAAAAGAATAAGCTTAATTTTAATAATGAATGTCCATTTGAATTTGGATCATAACCGCGCTGGGAAAAATATTTTTCAGCAATGTTTTTAGGTTCTTCACCTGATAATATCAGTTCTATATTGCCTGACGGGAAGTAATATGTTTGTATTTTATTGTCTGTAGCTGAGATAGGGTTTATTCTGCTCAACTCTATATAAATATCCATGAAGAAAACAACACTGATAAGAGTAAACAGAAAAATTATTCCTGCTTTATCGTTATGTTTTCTTTCTTCCCTTCGCAAACCTTCTCCCTGCATTAAATTTTCTTATATAATATTAAATGAATTACTGACGATTGTCAAATAGAATTAAGAATCTAAACAAATTTTATACTATAAAAATTCAAGCAG
>DMTS01000134.1 GCA_003477045.1 Candidatus Delongbacteria bacterium | reverse complement strand
GGGTTTTTCGGTAATTAAAATTTTTTCTATCCCGGCAAGCATTTTTCCCGTCTGCTCGCCGTGAAAACCTGATCCGATCGCCAGATTATAATCCGGTTCAGGTATCTGAAGTTCGGTAAAAAATATGTCCGACATCTGTTTATCGTAATGCTGCCCGGTGTGTACCAGCACTTCCTTTATATCCGGATAATTCTTTAATTCCCTTGCCACAACAGCGGCTTTGATGAACTGCGGCCTTGCTCCGATCACCGTTACGATCTTCATTTTTTTCCATGACATATTATGTGTTTAATCATTTAAAATTCCGCAATGATTTTCTACTTAAGCGGCAGGGCGATCTTCCTGCCTTCTTTAGCTGATAAATATATTGCTCTGATTATTTCCAAAGATTTTCTTCCGTCCCTTCCGTCGGTTTCCGGCTCGGCATGTCCCAAGATCGTATTTACGACATTGATGTAGTACGGCTGGTGCCCGAATCCGTAAACATTCGGCGGCTGATAATTCGACTCTGTGACGGTTCTGTCATCATCGTCATATTCATCGAACTCCCACTTCTCGATCTTGTTGATAGCTATTCCGCCAAGTTTGACCGTGCCTTTTTCGCCTAAGATCGTGATCGATCCCTCATAGTTTTTCGGATATGCCAACAGTGTGACATTTATCGTACCTATCGCTCCGTTGCGGAATTTCATGATAGCCGAGCCGGTATCTTCTGTCTCTATTTTCCTCTCCATTGTAGCGGTCTCTGCCATGACATGGTCCACAGGCCCGATCAGCCAGTGAAGAGAATCTACATAGTGGCTGGCCTGATTCATGAACGCTCCGCCATCAAACTCCCATGTACCTCTCCATTTAGCCTGGTCGAAATATGACTGAGGTCTTTGCCAGAAAACATTGGACTGAACCATATAAATTTTTCCGAAACGGCCCTTGTCTATCGCCCTTTTAAGCAGCTGCATTGTGGTATTGAGCCTGTTCTGTTTTACGACAAAAAGGTGCACTTTGTTTTTATCGCAGGCACTTATCAGCTCATCGGCGGCCTCAAGATCTGTAGCCATCGGTTTCTCTGTAATTACATGTAGTTTCTTTTCAGCAGCGTCGATACCAATTTTAGGATGAAGTCCGCTGGGAGTGCAGATCATTACGGCATCCAAACTTTCCTGCTCAAGCATTTTCTTATGGTCAGTATAAACTTTCTTTATTTCGAACTCAGCAGCTTTCTCTTCAGCTCTCTCTTTTATAATATCGCAGCAGCAGGTGATCTGAGCTTCTTTAATATTCGCTACCGCTTTGAAATGGCTTTCGGAGATCCTTCCGCAGCCTATAAGACCGAATCTTATCATATTTCCTCTCTATTTAGCAAAAAAAACTCTTATTTTCTCAGCAATATAAATTATTTCGTCTTCTTTAAGCTGTTCAGACATCGGCAGCGACAAAATCTCTTTTGACAGCATTTCGCTTACAGGAAAATCACCTTCTTTATATCCCATGAACTTGTATGAATGCTGAAGGTGGCACGGTATCGGATAGTGGATACTTGTCTGAATACCGTTCTCGTTCAGAAATCTTCCGAGTTCGTCTCTTTTTTTGCTCCTGATCACGAAAAGATGATAGACATGCTTTACATTTTTGCTTTCTTTCGGTAGGATTATTTCTGGTATATCAGACAGATATTTCCTGTAAAGGTCAGCATTTTTTCTTCTGGTATCGGTCCAAGCTTCAATATACTTGAGCTTGACATCGAGTATCGCGCCCTGAATTCCTTCCAGCCTGTAATTATGCCCGAGATATTCGTGATAATATTTCTTGAATGATCCGTGCTCCTTTATCGCCTGTATCCTTTTCCAGAATTCCTCATCGTTACATATCACGGCTCCGCCTTCTCCATAAGCTCCGAGATTTTTCCCCGGATAAAAGCTGAAACAGCCTGAAATACCGAAATTTCCGACTTTCTTACCCTCGTACTCAGCCATATGAGCTTGAGCGCAGTCCTCAACAACAACGAGATTGTGCTTCTTCGCTATCTCGTTTATTCTGCCCATCTGTGCGGGTTGCCCGTATAAATGGACAGGAAGAATAGCTTTAGTTTTAGGCGTGATAGCTTTTTCGATCTTATCGACATCAATATTAAAATCATCCTCTGAACAGTCAACGAATACAGGCTTTCCACCCTGAAGGCTCACCGATGCCGGAGTCGCTATAAAAGTATTTGCCGGAATTATGACCTCGTCTCCCCTGCTCATATTTATAGCCATAAAGACAATATGAAGAGCGGATGTGCCGTTATTGACGCCCGAGCAGAAATTAGCCCCGTGTATCTTTGCAAAATCTTCTTCGAATTTCTTTACGAAAGGCCCGCCTGCAAAAGCGCTTGACATCAGCACTTCCTGGATTGCATTATCTATCTCGTGTTTGATCGAAAGATACTGGGATTTAAGATCAATAAATTTTATTTCTCTCATATTTTAATCTCGTGTTTATACTGGTCGGGTCCGGAATGGTCATGTACCTGATCGCCCCATGCGAGAAGAATTACTTCCTCATCACCGATATTTTTAAAAGTATGAGCGTAATTAGGTTCGACAACCACTCTGTCGATGTTCTCTCCGTATCCGTGCAGAATATACTCTTTTATTTCGCCTCCGTTAATATGCTGAACGAGAACTTTAAGTTTACCCTTCATTACTGCAAAAACTTCAGTTTTATGCTCATGATAGTGATTTCCCCTGACCGTTCCCGGAGCTATTGTTGAAGCATATATCTGACCTTTGAAATTTAGAAATTTTTCGTCTTCACGCAGAAATTCGATTAAAAAACCCCGTTCATCGCCGTGCTTAGGTATTGGTTCCATACCTGTCCTTGTAGAATTTGATCACATCATCGATAGTTTCATTAAGCTTATGACGAGACTTCCACCCGATAGCTTTTTGTATTTTTTCAGTTGAAATTGCATATCTAAGATCCTGGCCCCAGCGATTCTCCACGAACTGTATATTCGGTTCAATACCGAGCCTTTCATAGATCAATTTGACTACCTGCAGGTTTGATGCTTCATCGCCTGAACAGATGTTAAATACATCATTCTTGATCTTTCCCTCGATGAGGGCGAGAATAGCTTCGCAGTGATCGATCACATGAACCCATGACCTGACATACGAGCCGTCACCGTGAATTGTCATAGGACGGTTTGAAAGTGCGCTCATGATCACCTTCGGGATCAGCTTCTCGGGATACTGCCGTTTGCCGAAATTGTTTGAACATCTTGTGATAATATAATCAATTCCGTAAGTACGGTTATACGCATAAACGAACTGTTCTGCGGCGGCTTTTGTAGCTGAATATGGATTGCTCGGCTTCAGATAATCTGTCTCTGTGAATGTTCCTTCAGTAATATCCCCGTAAACTTCATCGGTACTGACCTGAACGAAAAGCGGTCTGTCGAACTTTGCTTTCATTCTTACATGCTCTAAAAGGTTATGCACTCCGTTCACGTTCGATTTAAAAAACACACCGCTGTTCTCGATCGAGTTGTCAACGAAACTTTCTGCGGCAAAATTCACCAGAACATCGCACTTGGGCAGATTAGTAATTTCTGAAATATCTTCTTTCAGAAAGCTGTAATGAGGATGTTTTTCAAATCCGATATTTTCCCACGATACATAAGTCATCTTATCAATATTCAGAACCCTGTAGCCTTTCTGCAGAAGGATCTCAATAAAGTGGCTGCCTATAAAGCCGCATCCTCCCGTAACTATGAAATCATACATGATAATCCCTTATCTTAAGTTTTTAATTTACAAATTCCGTTTTCTATTCTGAACTTTTTTTCGCATACGCATTCAGCTNNGCCGGATTCCCGAAAACTAGAGCATGATCAGGGATATCTTTAGTCACGACCGATCCCGCGCCTGTCATTGAGTATCTTCCTATAGTGATCCCGCCGATTATTGTTGCATTTGCGCCTATCGTCGCGCCTTCTTTTACAAGTGTCCTGAGCTGCTTATAATCGTGGGCTTTCGATCTTGGTTTAAGATCGTTCGTGAATACCATGTGAGGACCCAAAAAGACCTTATCCTCGATTATTATCCCATCCCATATTGAAATTCCGTTCTTGACAGTCACATCATTGCCGATCTTAACTTCATTCTCAATAAAGCAATGCTCGCCTACATTGCATCCCGAACCTATTTCCGCACCTTTCATTACATGAGAGAAAGCCCATATCCTGGAATCTTTACCTATGTTTACGCTTTCGCACCATGCTCTATCATGAACAAAATGATCGGACATTACTTACCGCCTTTGCCGAATACTACGACAGGTATGGTTTTCAGCATTATTTCAAGATCTAGCATTATTGTTCTGTTCTCAATATAAAAGAAATCAAGCACGATCTGGTCTGT
>DMTS01000128.1 GCA_003477045.1 Candidatus Delongbacteria bacterium | reverse complement strand
AATTAATGAATTATTAAAAAAACTCACATACATCGAATGGGAAGACTTTGAGGTCAAGGAAGCCAAAGGCGAAATACCCAAAAGCAGCTGGGAAACCGTAAGCTCATTTTCCAACACCGCGGGAGGCTGGTTGATATTCGGCGTAAAGAAAACCGGACTTGATTTTGAAATAATCGGAGTCGGTAATCCTGAAAAAATCGAACAGGACTTTTTGAATACCCTACGTAGCGGGCAAAAATTCAGCACTAAAATTGAAGTAAGTTCAAAAAAATATAATGTCGGGGAAAAAGCTATACTGGCTTTTTTCATACCTCTTTCTCCAAATAAACCTGTTTACTACGATAATCCGAAGAACACTTTCATCCGTTCGGGAAGCGGAGATCAGAGAGCAACTACTGAGGAAGTCAACGCGCTTTTCAGGGATTCGGTATTCGGACTAAAAGATCAGGAAACGACAAATTTCAAATTGAAGGATCTCGATAAGGAATCAATTTCACGATTCAGAACTTTGCTTAAAAATATGAACTCGGAAAGCATCTTAAACGCCTATACAGATGCCGTTCTTTTTGAAAAAATAAGGGTCACTATAAAAAATAAGGTCACTATTGGCGGATTACTGCTTTTTGGCGATGAAGACAGAATTTTGGAGCACTTTCCTGACTTTATGGTTGATTACCTTGAAATCAGAGGAACTTCATACTCAGACGCGCCTGAAAGATATACTTACAGAATGCCTCAGCAGAAAAACCTGCTCAACTACTATTTTGCGATTCTCGACAAACTTCTTACGAAAATTGATGTTCCGTTCAAGCTTAACGGCACATTCAGGGATGAGAACTTTCCTCATAAATCCGCTTTGAGGGAAGGGCTTGTAAATCTGCTCGTTCACTCCGACTATTACAGCCCGATGAAACCGAGGATCCGCGTCTTTACCGACAGGATAGAATTTATGAACCCGGGTAGTCTTCCGGCTCCGTTTGATGTTTTGAGAAAACAGGGACTTACACTACCGAGAAATCCTATAATTATAAAAGCTTTCAGAGTAATCAAACTGGCTGAAAATGCAGGCTACGGCTTCGATAAAATGTTTGACGGATGGAAAACCTACTATCAGAATTATCCTGTCGTTGATAACCAGATTTTATATTATGTAATAACTTTCCCGCTTGAAACCATCAATGAAAGACAGGATAAAGGTCCTGATAAAAGACCTGATAAAATTAATCTTACGCAGAAGAAAATTGTTGATGCCATAAAAAATAATCCTAATATTACAGCTATAGAATTGTCTGAGATCGTAGGTATAAGCGATAGACAGGTTAAAACAAATTTAAAAGTATTAGTACAAAATGCAATACTCGAACGTGTAGGTTCAAGAAAAACTGGATACTGGAACATTAAGGAATAAGTAATGTCATTACTTCACGATAAACTTCACGATAAACTAAGGGATAAAATAAATGCTGGACTCGGTCACAAAAAAAAGAATAGATGACCTGCGGGACATTCTGGTGGGAAAACTGCCCGATCCCAAATCGCAGGTGGAACAGATCACAATCGCGCTTATTTATAAATTCATGGACGATATGGATACCCAGTCGGTTGAGCTCGGCGGGAATGCAAAATTCTTCTCGGGAAAATATGCGCAGTACTCGTGGCGCAGAATATTCTCACCCTCATTAAGCGGAAACGAACTCGTCAGGCTTTACGGCGAATGTATTACGGAAATGAATGTCAATCCGAACATTCCGCAGCTGTTCAGGAACATCTTCAAGAACGCGTATCTCCCCTACCGCGATCCCGAAACTTTAAAAAGCTTCTTAAGGCTCATAGACGATTTTAATTACTCTCATTCGGAAAAACTCGGCGACGCTTTTGAATACCTGCTTTCCATAATGGGCAGTCAGGGCGATGCGGGGCAGTTCAGAACTCCGAGGCACATAATTGACTTCACCGTTGATATAGTTGACCCTAAGTACGATGAAACCAAGCTCGATCCGGCGGCAGGCACAGCGGGATTTCTCATATCTTCATACAAACACATACTCAAAAATTCTACCGTCAACGGACAGCTGCAGCTTACTCCAAAACAGCTCGACATTCTCGTCAACAGTTTCACAGGCTACGACATCTCACCCGATATGGTCAGACTGTCACTGGTCAATATGTACCTGCATAATTTCCCCAACCCGAAGATATTTGAATACGACACGCTCACATCGGAAGAAAGGTGGAATGAAAGATTTGATGTCATACTCGCAAATCCCCCGTTCATGACCCCGAAAGGCGGGATAAAGCCGCACACAAAATTCTCCGTACAGGCCAACAGGTCGGAAGTCCTTTTCGTTGACTACATAGCCGAACACCTAAACACGAACGGAAGAGCAGGCGTGATCGTGCCCGAAGGAATAATATTCCAGAGCGGAAAAGCGTACAAACAGCTCAGAAAAATGCTTGTCGAAAATTACCTCTACGCAGTAGTCTCATTACCCGCTGGCGTATTCAATCCATATTCAGGCGTAAAAACATCAATACTCTTCATGGACAAACAACTTGCTAAAAAGGCAGATTCGATCCTGTTCGTTAAAGCCGAAAATGACGGTTACGGGCTCGGAGCGCAAAGACGCGAATCGGAACACAACGACCTCCCCGAAGCCGCGAAGATCATAAAGGAATACGCAAACAGCCTCAGAACGGGAACAAAAAGCAGACATTTCATCGAAGACAAATCAAGCATAGCTTTACTCGTACCCAAAGCCAAACTCGCCGAGAACGGGGATTACAACCTTACCGGCGACAGACACAGAACAACCGAAAAAAGAATCCATNNTCCATCAAAAATGGCCGATGGTCAAGCTTGGGGATGTTGTTAGAATAATTAATGGTAAAGCATATAAACAAGAAGAATTACTTTCACAAGGCAAATATCCTGTTCTTAGAGTAGGTAATTTCTTTTCAAATTCAAATTGGTATTATTCTGACCTTGAACTTGAAGATGATAAATATTGTAACAATGGCGATTTACTTTATGCATGGTCAGCTTCTTTTGGACCTAAAATCTGGGATGGAGGAAAAGCAATCTACCATTATCATATTTGGAAAATTGAAACTTAAGATGTAATAAATAAATATTTNNAAAATCCGAAGGTGGTCGCGGAATAGCAATGATGCATATAACTAAATCTGGGATGGAACAAAGAACAATCCCGCTTCCGCCAATCGAAATCCAGCGTCAGATCGTAGCCGAGATCGAAGGCTACCAGAAGATCATTGACGGCGCCCGACAAGTTGTCGAGAATTGGAAACCGCAGATCGAAATTGATCCCGACTGGGAAATGGTCAAGCTCGGGGATGTATGTGAAATCAATCCAAAAAAAGCAGAAATAAATACTTTAGATAAAAATACTCTCGTATCTTTTATGCCNNTTGAATTATATCTAACTCCAAAGAAAGAAAAGCAAATACAGGAAGTATTTAAAGGATATACATATTTCCGCGAAAAAGATGTGCTTGTTGCAAAAGTAACTCCATGCTTTGAGAATGGCAAAAGCGGCATTGCGAAAAACTTGACTAATCAAATTGGATTTGGCTCAAGTGAGTTACATGTAATCCGTCCGCAAAAGAAATTATTATCTGAATTTGTTTATCCATTTGTAACTTCTGAAAAATTCAGAAACGCAGGGAAAACAATAATGACTGGAACAGGCGGGCTGCAAAGAGTCCCTGCATTTTATATCGAAAACTTAGAAATCCCTCTCCCCTCTCTTGAAGTCCAGAAAGAGATCGTTTCAAAGATCGAAACAGAACGCAAAGCCGTTGATTCATTCCGCGAGCTTATAAAGACCTACGAAGAGAAGATCAAAAGAGAAATAGACAAGGTTTGGGAAGAGTAGAGTTATAGGAGATAAATTATGTCGTTCGAAACAGAAATTAAGTTTTCTCGACTATCTGTGAGCTCTCTGAGCATTGGTGTAATCAGCGTTGTGTTGCTGTTACCATCTTCAATATATCGTAAACATGAAGCTGTAATGTTTTTTTTATTGATATTTGCCATCTTGTTTGGTCTTGCATTAATTATAACAATAGCTGCAATTATAAGAGTAGTTAAATCACGAGACCGCAAAAAGGGCATCGGGATGGCGATTTGGGGATTAATTGTAACGCTGATCGCCGGATTAATTAATCTAGGGATTCTTGTCTATGAGTTGTCAGATCTATAAGGTTTGGAAAGAGTAAAAGCATTTAAAAATGAGGAAAAATAAAATGAAATACAACTATACAGTATTATTATCACTAATTACTTTTATTGTGCTTTCTGGATGTGTAGCTACACACCAACAAATTATTAAATTAAAATCCATTTTTGATGAAAAACAAGCATTAGAAATGTTAGAACAAGGAAATAATAAAATAATTGGTTCAGCCTTAATCAGGCAATCTGGTGGCGGAGTTGTTACATGTGCCGGAATAGAAGTTATTCTTTATCCTGCAACTGAATATGCAAAAGAACGAATTAAATATATCTACGGCAGTATTGAAAAGGCTTATCGGGACTATAACCAGCCACAACAACGTTATCTAATACAGAAAAGAGGTGACCGACTTGGCGCTATAGAAACAATCCCTGAAATTGTTTTTGAACCGGATTACGAATTTTATCATTTTTGCACAAGGAAATCAATTGGTGATGCTCAGGGTAATTTTGAATTCGATAAACTAAAAGATGGAGAATACTTTATATTTACAACAATAACATGGAATGTGTACCAGTTAGGTACACAAGGTGGCACTCTTATGCTCAAAGTAAAAGTAAAAGACGGTGAAACAAAAAAAATTGTACTTGCACCTTAATACATATCCCTCTCCCCTCTCCTGTTTTCCGCGAGCTTATAAAGACCTACGAAGATAAGATCAAAAAAGTAATAGACAAGGTTTGGTAAGAATAGAGGATTTTTAAAGTGAGTTTTTCTCTTTTATCTTAAGAAAAATGCTTTGAGTACGGATAAGATTATCGAGATGCTCTTTCCGACTTTTTTCGATCCGTTGAGGTGAAAAATTCTTCAAAGCGAAATCATAAAGCGCAGCCACTCTTTTAACGCATATTTGCGGATCGTAGTTTTGCCTCTGTTCAAGCTCCCACTCATTGAATTTATTTAATTGTCCAAGATACTTTTTAATGTCAACAGCTTTCATTTCTTCAGCCTTTTGATTTTATCGAGAATTTCAGGCTTATCAAGAATTTTTGAGAACATACTTACTTTTTCAATCAGATAGTTCCAATCCAATTTACTGTTCACTTCAATAAGGTTTTTTATATCCTGCCAGTCTTTGTCCCTCTCTGATATTGATTTCTGAACGATAAGATCTTCAAGCGAAATTATCTTTGCCTTTACGCCGAGAAGCTCGCCCTGCACAGCTCTTTCAACGGATTCAATTTCATATT
>DMTS01000182.1 GCA_003477045.1 Candidatus Delongbacteria bacterium | reverse complement strand
ATGTGCAAGCATAGCTTTCGCCATGACGAAGTCAATCTGTCCTACAGCTTCAATGGATTCAGAAAACTTAGTATTACTGACGCGCAGTTTTTCGGTCAGGCTTCTTTTTATCCTGTCTTCCTCTTTCTGCTCTTTGATGACCGTCTGAAATCTTTTATCACGCAGGACTGCGATCTTTTCTTCGCCTGATTCTCTTATAAGTTCTGATTCCATCTTCAGCTTTTCTTTCCTGATCTCTTTCAGCTTTTCTGAATAAGCGTCATAGATCTTGAACGATCCCAGAATTATATCGTCGGGATTTAAGATTTTAAGTTCTGCCGACAGTTCAGACAGCTGCATCCTATCGATCTTAATACCGTGCTTTTTAACGACTTTTCTCAGTGTTTCGCATGAAATTATAAATGATTTTATTTCGAATAATTCAACTTCATCCATGACATCATCTGTCGCATGTAGCTTTTTTATTGTGTTTTTTATATCCCTGAATGTATGTAAAGCGTGTAATATTTCGTTCTTGAAATTCTTATCCTTCTTTAGGATTTCAATGAATATTCCGACATTATTCAGTTCTTCAATCAGCCTTGCATGAGCTGACTTAGGGTAAATACCTGTTTTTTTCTTCAGCGCTGTTCCGTACGGGCTTAATGTATTCAGCTTTGAGATGACATAATTAAAGCCAATCCTTTCGAGATCTTCGTTACGCATGAGCTTCATATTGATCTCCTCCGACTACATCTATAATTGAAGTTTTAGTTTTTTTACCCAGCGCTTTTACAAAGTCGCTCTTATTGAAACTGTGACCCTGCGGTGAGTGCGGATTGGCGGTGATGAATGGCACCGTTATCGTATTTACCGCTCTGATCCCGATCCCGAGCTTTTTTAAGAGCCCCATCAGATCGGGCTTGATGAACAGTTTCGTTCCGTCATGAACTATGATCTGAACTTTCTTTACATCGGTTTTGCTTCTGTCGATATTTTTTATCAGGCTTTCCACATTGCTGTCGAGAACCGCCCCGTTAATGAAAATTCTGTTCGCGGCGTCTGTAATACTCCTGCCTGCATCAGCAAAGGAATTCGTACCGCTTTTGTAAACCTTTTTTCCTTCTGTGTTGAATATAACTATCTTAGTTTCGCTGTCTGTCTTCTTTACTGCTTTGAGAATTATCTTGTCCTGCAGCTGTTCTATCCTGAGCTTATCGAGCAGATTTCCGGTAATATCTATAACAGCTGTCATGTCAGAAGATACAGAAGCTCCCGCGCTTATGATAACGCAGTCCGATACCATAGGTACGGCATGGCTTTTTCTCGACAATGCGCCGTCAACCAGTATTTTCGTAGCTCCGTATCTTTTCATTTTATCTATCACTATTCTGCTCTGCGCGGCGGTAGAAGGGCCGGATATCTCAATATATCCCGCACTGTGAGCTTTAATTATTATAACTTCACCGATTGGAGTGCTGATGTCTGTCACATCAAGTATTTCCGTAGTAACATCGCATGTTCTTAGCATATTTCTCGCAGTGGCGAATATCGTGCCTTTCGGAACGAATATTCTCGGCTTAGGAGTGTTCGTTACCTGATCAGTTTCCTCGCCGTCAATTCCTATCGATGTAAGTCCGAAAGTGACTTCGCCTTGAAAAGCGCTGATCACCTTATTCAGAGCGGTAGTCTTGCCGGAATTCTTGTCAATTCCGGCAAAAGAGACTACTTTATAACTTGTGAGAAACCTTTTTATGAAGGTTTCAGCGCGCACGCCATTTACTCCTGAGCTTTCTTTCCGGCTCGGTGTTCTCAAGCGAAATATGCTCGCTTGATAATCCTGCAACGCCTTCAAGCTTGACTTTCTTTTTACCGGTGCATACATCGCATCTGCAGCCCGGAGTATAGCTTCCCGGTTCTTCATAGCTTGTAACTACACCTTCAAAATTCCTGAGTACGATTTTTTTGTAACCCTGAGATATCATATAGTCAGGCATAACGGGGATCTTTCCGCCGCCGCCGGGTGCATCCACTACATAAGTGGGCACGCAGAAACCTGATGTATGTCCTCTGAGTCCTTCTATTATCTGGATCCCGATTGAAACCGGTGTTCTGAAATGCGAAAGTCCGAGTGAGAGATCGCACTGATAAATATAGTACGGTCTTACTCTCATTTTAACCAGTCCGTGAACCAGATCGCGCATCACATGAACGCAGTCATTTACTCCTCTTAAGAGAACAGACTGGTTACCAAGCGGAACGCCTGCGTCAGCAAGCATATTGCAGGCGCGAATCGAATCCTCTGTGATCTCGTCGGGATGGTTGAAATGCGTGTTGACATAGATGGGGTGAAATTGTTTCAACAGGCTGCAAAGCTCGGCGGTCACACGTTCCGGCATGGTTACCGGTATGCGTGTGCCGATACGGATAATCTTAACGTGGCTGATGGAGCGCAGTTGACTGAGTATATGGCGCAGTGATGTGTCATCAAGCATCAGCGGATCGCCACCGGAGAGTATCACGTCGCGAATGGCAGGGGTTGCCCTGATGTACCTCA
>DMTS01000076.1 GCA_003477045.1 Candidatus Delongbacteria bacterium | reverse complement strand
CTCTCGTTACCATTGAGCCAAGTATCTATATTTCATTGAGCCAAATATTACTCTTCTATACCTTTCCAGATATAATAAAAAGCTTCAGGCAGTATTGATTTAAGTCTGTTCAGGTAATTGTATGGGCTCGGAAGGTTTATGTCTTTTATCTGTCTGATCTTGTCAGTTGTGAATCTGTCTTTTTTGAAGTCGCGGTGCTTATTATTTTTGATCGAGCTTGCTATGTAGAAAACTTTTGAAGCGGTTATTTTGGCTTCAGTATGAATAGAAAACTGAACTCCAAGAAGGTGGTTTGATAATTTCTTTAAACCGTCTTCAAATTTGTTTATATCATCTTTAGGCTTATATCCTTTCAGATGCGCAAGGCATATCAGATGGCAGAGATTGATCGTATCGTCTAAAACTTCAGCCTCAGTGTGTTTGTTTAAATGATAGCTGTTTTCTTTTATAAAAGTTTCTTTGAACGTAATTGCGGTTTTATCAAAATAAGTAGCGATATCGAATAATTCTCCGAGGTCAAATAACTGTTTTACTACCTGCATAGTCATAATCTTACCTTTCTGAGTTTCAAAAGGAACACCGATAGTATGCGGAGCAAAGGCCGTTAACTTATCACCGAGTAGCCCTTCAATTGTGAGAGTTTTGACAGGCAGATCAAAATCAGTTTCAAAAATGTTACTTCTTATAATCTTTTCCTCTGTAAATGGCAGGTAAACTATGGAATCCAGAACCACATCAAGCAGTACGGAATCTTCAGTATCTGATATAGATGAGATATAAAAAAATTTATAATGCTTCCTGTTGGGTAATCCTCTTTCGCCCCGTTCATCTTCTTCAAATCTTGTGAAGGGAGATTTAGCAGCTATCTGAGAAAGCATTTCCTCAAACGGAAAAATATCGCCACCGAATACTATGTCAATATCAATGGACAGTCTTTTTATATTATCAGTATGTATTATAAGGCTTGTTCCGCCTTTGAAAACGAAATCGTTTCTTAGTTGAGCAAGGTATCCGAGTAAGGCGAAGGCATTAATAACTTTTTCAATTAATACCGGATCGCCGGATAAAGCTTCTTTCTTTTGATTTATCCATTCTGATGTAAAACATTTGCTGTTTATTAGTAATTTCATTTAAATTTTGTTCCTAAAATCACCTTTTTCCACCTTTATTGTTTAGGCGGTATTAGTTGATTTATTTCGATGTTGAACTTTCTTCTTTTTGAGTAATCTAAAAATAAAGAAATATTTATTCTCCCTGACAATATGGCATTACCGACAGTATTATCAGCTTCTGATGCTTCCATTATGAAAAAATTTCTGTTCTCCATCAAGAAATCCACAAGAATTTTTTCAATAGGAGCATAACCGTCTGTAGCTTTTGGTTCTTTGCTGATTGAAGGTAAAAGAACGACAGTTTTACCAGTATTTTTAAAGAACTTCCCTATCTCATTTTTAGTCGGGTTTTTATAGACAATATAACCTGCTTTTTCAAGAACCTCAGCCGTATTATTAATAAAATCAGAATCGGTATTAACGAATATAATAAATTTGGATAAAATATGGTGCGTATAAGAATTCAATTGCTCAGTTGACCAGCATGAAAACGAAAGCAAAGGCATCTTATCTTTAAGAATCTGTTCAACAGCTTTAATGGGATCCTGATTTAATTTGAACGGTTTTTCTATAGAAGAAAACCAGCCCCTGCCTGCACTATATATTAAACCGGATTTTTTATAACTGTGAAGATATGTTTTCAGAGTTGCTTTAGTTATAGAGATTTCTTTTGAATCCAGAATTCTGTTCAAATCCTTAATAGAAAAATACAGTGTGGTTTTTTTAATGTTCTCAATCTCGTCTAAGAGAAAATATTTTACTGGCTGTTTTGAAATTTTTCAATCCTCCATTAAATTGACTATAAAAATATAAATAACTTCTCTGCTTTAATCAAATTGTATTTCCAAACAAAACATGGTGGTTATATAAATTCACTGTAGTTCAAATTTGCGAAAATAGAAAACCTCGGACCGATAGATACTTGGCTCAATGGTCTTTTCTCCTGAATTCCAAATTGCGATTTCCCACAACGGTCAAGGCTAAAAGCACNNGTGATATTTTGCCTATGTTGTAGGATAGTAGTAATCATCCACTCGTCAGGTTTATTGAGCTCACCAATTTTACCAATCTCCGATCAAATCAGGCTAAGTTTCTTATAATCTGTTCTTTGTTTCTCCATCCATCGGTTGGAGAATTATATTTCTCGTACCGGTGGTTCGAGAAATGTAATCATATTAATTTGATATTTCAATGCACAAGAGTTAAATTTCTTTGAGAAAATCTAAGTATTGTTTAAGGATTCTGAAATGACTGCAAAAAAAAGTGAAATAATCTCATCTGGCTACGAGGCAACTTTGAGTAAGATAATCAAAAGGATCAATAAAGCCAGACTGTCGATGCTCAAGAAGATTAACAAAGAAACCGTATTGCTGTATTGGTTTATAGGTAATACTGTAAGCGATAAAATTAAAAGAGAGTCATGGGGAGATTCTACAGTCGAAAGATTATCAAAAGACCTTCAGATTAATTTCCCTGGAGTTCGTGGTTTTTCACCAAGGAATATTTGGAGAATGAAATCATTCTATGAAACATATTCCGACAATGAAATTATGCCACCACCGGTGGCAGAAATAGGTTGGGCACAAAATTACATAATACTTGAGAAATGTAAGAATGAACAGGAGCGCAAATTTTACATAAAAAGTGCATCCAAGATGGGATGGTCGAAAAGCGATCTTATTGAAAAAATTTCTGAACATTATTATCAAAACAAGCTTCTAGTCCAGAATAATTTTTCGGATACAGTGCCATCTGATTTGAAAGCAAGAACTGCATGGGAATTTATAGATGATTATGCTATTGAGATAATAAATCCCGATCAACCGATAGCCGAAAAAGAACTCGAAAACAGTATTGTCAAAAATATTGTGGACTTTTTAATCGATATGGGAGGCAGTTTTGCGTTCGTCGGCAGGCAATTTAGAATCGAATACAGAGAGAAAGAGTATTTTGTCGATCTTTTATTCTTTAATCTGGATCTTAACTGCTATGTGGTCGTTGAGCTTAAAGCCAGAGAATTTGATCCTAGAGATCTCGGTCAGTTGCAGATGTATTTACTAGCTGCGAACGAAACGATCAGAAAAAAAGATCAAAATCAAACAATCGGAATACTAATTTGCAGAGATAAAGACAGGATGGTAGTAGAATATTTACTCGGATCTCAGAAGCATCCCATTGGAGTTTCTACTTACAATAAATTCAGAAAACTTAAACAAATACCGAAAGAAATCGCGAAATATCTGCCATCTGAAGAGGAGATTATAAAAAGGCTTGGTTATATTTCAAATGAGCCTGATGTGAGAAAAATTTTAGACAAATGATATTCTGCCACCGGCGGTGGCAGAATTATAAAAGAAGCACAATAAACACAACAAGAATTACTGATTACTATGTCCTACAACGGTCAAGGCTAANNGATATTTTGCCTATGTTAGCAGTTGGATGACGCGCACTCTTAAAATCGAACAAAGATCTCGAATACACCTCAACTCAAATTGAGTTATTAGAATTCTTTTTGTAACCTTACTTGTCATTTCAGCCATTCCATTCTTTTTACATCAAAGACGTTATCACCGATGATAGTTTTTACAGGGCCATTGATTACCTGTTCCTTATTTCCAAGCAAAACTCTCAAAAAACTCTTATGTATAAGTTCTTTTTCTCTTTTCACGATATTCATGGGATCAAAGCCTGTTATCTGAACACCACCGTTTACAAATAACTTTTCACTAGAATTCTCGAACTCTTCAAATATCGCATCTCTTTTTTTGCTCCATTTCTCGAGGCATTCTATGACTTCATTTGAGGGAATTAAATTATTTCCTGATTTGTAAACCTCAAAATTTAACTCATTTAAAATGAAATCGCTTAGGTAGTCAGGGCTTTCCTGATATTTGCGCTTCCAACCGGGTGCAATATCTTCTGCAATGAGACATAGGAGCATTCCTTGATTATACGAACTTCTTCTAATAGCTAAATTATCAATGCTGATATCTGCGAATCCATCAGTATATTCTTTCAACAATTCTAATCTGTTTTTGTTTGCTGATAATTGGGAGAGAGCTTGAAATTCGACGAAAACAGCTGGGCCTTCAAATGTTTCAATACCTTTTTCATAGTTAATAAAATCTCCTATCAACTCTTCGCGTCTTGACCTGATGTTAAAGAATTGTTTCAACAATTCATATTTCTTAAGCTTATCACTTTCAAAAATAGCATTATACAGAAATTTTCTTTCTTGTGAGCGCAATGAAATATTATTAATTTCAATAGGATATTCAATTCCTAATATCTCATTTGCATATCTTTTTTCTCCGTATTGAGCCTGAAAGCAATGAAACATTTCATGAATTACTACCGAAGCTAATTTTTCATTTTCCATACCTTCGTAAATTGTTCTTTGATCCCAGATAGCTATATTCTCATTATTGATTGATATTGCAGAATTACCTATAAATCTTTCATCAACTTTGCCGATNNTGTCGTCGTTGATGTAAAAATACTTATCATTATAGATTGCGTATTTAGACTTTGAAAACCCATTCCATAGTTGGTCAAAGTTAACAAAGTCTATTAATTTATTAAGTTCGCTCATTCGTTTAATCATTTAATCTCCTATTATGGCTGAATACCAACCATTTTTCTACATGTAATGCGCGTCATCTTTCTGCTAACGGTCAAGGCTATAAGCACCACACAAGTCGTAAAAAC
>DMTS01000105.1 GCA_003477045.1 Candidatus Delongbacteria bacterium | reverse complement strand
AATTCATAACTTTATTTAATATGCAAAAATAAAGCCAACACGAATTCAGGCACATTATAATAAAAATATAAAGGTTATCGTCCGGTTTCTGTCAGAAAATGTCATAATTAAAAATAAACCTGAATAAAGCTGACAATTATCCTATGATTTGCATCATCTTTAGGTATATTACTATTAAGAAGGTCAGGTGAAAATTTAAAAGCGGAGGTTAAAATGTTATTCAGTAAAAGTAAATACGATACCGAAAGCAGTGACCTGATAGAGTTTTCAGCAATTGCCGTGATGCTTTTGCTTTCCTTGATGTTCGGTTTGTCCAAATCGATTTCAATGAATGTAGAGATCGAGCCTGTTCTAATCGACCCGCCTATAATTGTCGAACCGTTAGTTACCAAGACTGATATTAGAACTAATCCGGGTTTTGTAATGCCTCTTCCTATGGATCCTGTTGAAGAGCAGAACGGCGACGACGGGATCATTGAATATGTACAGGAACCTTATGTGCCGACTGAAGCTCCTCTGATTGTATTCAACGGGAACAGGGAAATTCCTGATGACGAGGCGATACCGTTCATAAATGTACAAGAACCTCCAAAACTTACCGATACGGAAAAAGAAAAGCTATTAAGAGCCGTAACAGAAAACTTTCCTTCACTTGCCAAAAAATCCGGCTCTGAAGGGAAGGTAAAGCTTATGTTCGTATGTTCAAAGGACGGATATCCGACTAAGATCGAAGTTGCTTCAGAAGTACCTGAGGGACTGGGTTTTGGTGAAGCTGCCGTATCAGCGCTTAAGCTGGTAAGGTTCAGTCCCGGATATCAGAACGACAAGCCTGTCGCAGTAAGAATGTCACAGACAATCGGGTTCGTATTAAAGAAATAAAAATAACTATTTATCATATTGCAGAACGGCTGATACTTTGTAGAATTTTTTCTGAGCGTCTGAATTACCTGTCCATGAATTTATCGCGGAAGTATCAAGCGGTGTAAATACTCCATCCGGCAGATCGGATGCATAAATTATATATTCAGTTGCATCAGGTACCGCATCCCAGGTAATACTTATGGTTGAACCGGCTGATGTTGTCTGAACATTTTCAGGTTCCGGCATAACAGAAACACTTATATTGTCAAGATACCAGCCCCGGTAGTTATAAATCGCGTCGCTTCCGAACTGCCATTTTATTATAACATCGCTTCCTGCAAAAGTTGAAAGGTCAAAAGCTGCTCTTACCCATCCGCCTGAATTACCGGAATAAGCCGGTTCGCCCGGCATCGGATTGGCGTAAGCTGTGGAAATTGTATGACTGTAATCGGGGAGAGGATACAGAATCTCCCAAAAGCTTCCGCCGTTGGAAGATATCTTGACATTGCCTCCGTCATAGGCGGTCGTTCCTGTACCGCTGCTTTCTGCGATATACCAGTGATCGAATGTCAGAATTGAGTTTGCAGATAGTGAAGTGCCCGGAACATCATACAAAAGGCTTGAATTCGTATTGTCGGTATGATTGGCATTCATGACGGTTCCCCAGATGTTTCCGCCCGAAACTGAACCGGTAACAGAATCAGTACCGTACTCCCAGTCGCCTCCCGACGTAAACCCGGGAACCTGGATAGTAAATCTGATCTTATCATAAAGTATTTTATATGTTATTTTCTCATTTTCCTCATGTGATAATTTTATTTCTTTGGAGCCTGTTGCATCACCAAGATAAATAAATTCGTTGTCTGTACCGGTAAAATAATATGTTCCGAGATTTACCCATGTCCCGCCGTTCGCAGACTGATCAACCCGTACGACATCCACAAGACTATTGTGTCTGATCTGGTATTTGGCGTTAGTTACGACTTCAGTATTTACAGGAATAAATGCTTCAACTTTATAATTGCCTGCAACAGTAATATCCGGATTCCAGCATGCGCTGTAATCGTCAATTGTCGTAGCGGTCATAGCTCCCGTCCACCAGTACGAATTAGATCCGTCGTCAATGTTACGCCAGTATTTCATGCCGGTCGTTCCGTCAGCAGACATCCAGAACCCGTTGTTGTTGTTGTCAAAATCGCTGTAATCTGTACCGTATGCCAGCTGCAGATCATTTACATCCTCATCAGGTGCTGAAGGTTTATTTCCGACCGCAGATGTTGTCCATGCAACAGCTACGAGCGAAGCGTGACCGGTATTGAATCCTGGCCAGTCGTAAAGAACTCCTGCGCCGTCAGTGCTTGGATACGCTATGTTTTTATTCCCGTAAGGATCATTATAGTACATCAGCTGCTGAGATGCGTCCGCTATACCTATCGGAAGAATAAGATGACCGCTCTCAGTTATCATTACGCACATCGGATGCGGGTTCCCGTTGGTAATATCATTTGAGATCACGGTCCACCAGTTCGACCAGTACTGGGAAGAAGCAAGCCTGTGAAGCTGCAGGTAATATTTCTGGTTCGTTGAAGGTGACGATCCGCCGTTCCCGTTGTCGTTCCACATATATCCGTCGCCTCCGCCTGTACCTCCTGTCGGGTATGGAATGCTGAAGGCAAAATTATTGTAGTAATACCAGTCGTAAATTACATGCGCCCAGTTATTGTTGGAAGACTTCCAGTGCGGAATGATCTTATAATATGCCAGAACCATAGCGCAGGTAGTAGCTGCGCAGCATCCGTATCTGTGAACATAAGAATCGGTTGAATAAACCTGATTTATATATGGAACAACGAGCATATCCTTTGAAAGATCTCTGTTTATTTTGACAGGCTTCATTCTAAGATCATTCGTTCCGTTAAATTCTATAAGCGTATCAGATAATTTATCTGAAAAATCAGCTGAGATTATGCTGTTCGTTCCTAAATCCTCAAAATACAGCCTACCATTGAACGACACAGGCGATCTTTCATAAATATCCTTTGTTGCAGTTAGAGATATTTCATATCTGCTCTCAACATTCAGCTCATAGATTTCCGAGGATATTAAATTCTGCTCGTCATGAGTTGTCTTTGTCATAAGGATAGAAGTACCTGAAGCCCATGAGAAATCCCTTACATGGCTGAAATCTTCAATTGAGCTGTACGATGTGTCATAGACTGATAATTTTCCGGAGAGAGACTGATACGCTATCTTTTTTGAATCGGGTGACCATTTCTGATTTATAAATTCACCGTTTTCAGTTGTCTGCTTTGTAATTCCTGAGTTCAGATCAATTATGAAAAGGTTCTGTTTTTCGTCATGAAAGCAGACAAAATTACCGTCAGGCGAAATAGGGGAGAGGTTCGAGTAAGTACCTATACTAAATGTTTTAGTGCTGTTGTCAGGATAAATAATATACAGATATTCTTCAACGGTAAAAGCTGTTCTGCCGTTATTTGAGAATGACACCTGGCCACAGTTCCTGCTCCGCCTGAAAAGTTCAGTTACCTTACCCGAATTAATATTCAGGACAGCCGGAGACTGAAGGCCCGTTTCGGGATCGATCAATTTAAAGCCGATATTATCACGGTAAAGAGTAAAATATCTTCCGCAGCCGGGGTTCTCTAAAAGAGTTTGTACCGTGCCGTTATTGATAAGGTATAAAGCGTTATCAAGATTGTTTGTAGCTATAATTCCGTATTCAGATACTTTTATATCGCTATAATATCCGTTATTCTCGATCCTGACTAGTTCTTCCTGAGATATCGCTGAATATAAGACCGTAAAGAAGCAAAGGAGGACAACCGGTAAATTTTTCATTCAAACCTCCGTAGAATTATTCAGGTAAAATAGCGGGTTAATTGACATAACACAATGATAATTTTTATAAAAAATGATTTTTTATATTATCAAAACGAAAAAAATTAGTTATTATTCAGGTAGTTGAATATCTTTAATGGAGACCGATATGAATAAAAGTATTTTTGCGCTGATAATGCTGATAGTCACTGCGCATTTTCTCTTTAGCCAGACTATATTGAGCGAAGGATTTGAAAGCGGGACATTTCCACCGGCCGGCTGGTCATTAGATACCGTAGGAGCAGGATTCACAACATCTGAAGGCTATGTTGACGGAGGTTTCGTGCACAGCGGAACATACTCGACAGTACACTGGGACGATGCAGGAACCCAGGACGACTGGCTTATTACATCAGCCGTTGAACTGCCTGCGGGAAGCAAATGCGCTTTGTCGTTCTATCAGACCGTTTACTGGTCATTTTATTACTCGTTCAGTGAAGTTTGCATTTCAACAGATAAGATCAACTGGACTCAAATACATACTCCGCCTTTTGTTCCTAACGATTTTGTAAGTGAAGAATTATATGACGGAATATGGATGCATACGAAGGTCAGCCTTTCCGCATGGCAGGGTCAAACAGTTTATATCGGTTTTCATTATGAAGGCGATTACAATCATCAGTGGTTCATTGATGATGTAGAACTTTATATTGACAATACCGCACCTGTTGTGAATGAAGTTCTGGGAAACCCCGCGCTGCTGCCCGCTATAGGCGCTTATATCGGGAATGTTCTGGAGCTGGAAGTTATGGTCACAGATTCAACAAAAGTTGAATACCTGAAAGGTTATTATAAGACCGGAACAGATTCTCTTAAATCGCTGGATTTTATTGAGAGTACAGAAAATGGAAAGTGGTATGGTAATATACCTTCCAGGGATGCAGTTGTTACCGGGACGATATATTTTGAAACCGCAGATATACTCGGAAACACTACTTCAACAGCTGAATACAACTATAGTTTTGCGGAAGACATTGACATCCCTGTTGTTACGGCTTTTTATAACAGTATTACATGGCTTGATAATGATCTGAACCCTATTCTTAATTTTAAAGACGAATCAGTCGTGGCTTCCTGCAAAGGATATTACAGTAAAGACGATTTTCTGAATGTTTACGAATTCAACATGGAACCTGCAAAGATCCACGAGTATGTTTACACAGGCACGATCCCGGCAGAAACAGAACCTCCGTTAAATGCTCAGGTATATTTTGTTGTAGAAGATATCGCGGGGAACATTTTAACTACACAGAAATTCTCCGTCACATGGCTTGCGGGATATTCATCAGTTTTCGATCTGAGAGATTATGAAGGCGAAAACTATGTAACTTCCGTTAAATCACAGGAAGGAGGTACCTGCTGGACGCATGGGGCTATGGCCAGCATGGAAAGCAACCTGCTTTTCACACATAACTGGGCTGAAAACGGAGAAAGCGGAGAGCCTAATTTAGCTGAATATCATCTTGACTGGTGGAACGGATTCAACGAGCACAACAACGACGACATTTATCCTGTATCGGGTGAAGGTCTTGAAGTTCATATGGGCGGTGACTACCTTGTGACCGCGGCATATCTTTCGCGGGGTGAAGGCGCGGTGAGGGATATAGACGGACAGTCTTTTGACACTCCTCCTAGGAGAACTGACGCAGCCTATCATTATTACTATCCGAGACACATTGAATGGCTTACCATTAATGATGACCTTATGAACATCGACCAGATCAAGCTAAAGATAATGACTGTCGGAGCGGTGGGTACCTGTATGATGTACGATGCGCAGTTCATAAATAATTACATTCATTATCAGCCTTCATCAGATCCGCTCGAACCAAATCACGCAGTTACAATTATCGGCTGGGATGATAATCTGGTAACACAGGCTCCGGAAGGTCCGGGTGCATGGCTTGTTAAGAACAGCTGGGGCGCATACTGGGGATACTCAGGATATTTCTGGATATCCTATTACGACAAACATTCATGCCGCAACTGGGAGATGGGAGCTATATCGTTCCGCGATGTGGAACCCCTTAAATACGATCATGTATATTATCATGATTATCACGGGTGGCGTGATACTATGGAAGGCTGCACCGATGCTTTCAACGCATTCACGGCCGATAAAAACGAATACATTAATTCGGTCAGTTTTTATACCGCTGAAGACAATGTGAATTATACGGTTAAGGTATTTGATACTTACTCAGGAGGCGTGCTGTCTGACGAATTAACCGCTGTTACAGGAAGTTTTCAATACAGAGGTTATCATACTGCCAACATTCCGCTTCCGGTATATCTTGAAAGCGGAAATGATTTTTATGTTTATCTGAGCTTATCAAAAGGCGGTCAGGCTTACGACAGAACTTCTGATATACCGGTACTTTTAGGCGCAAAAGGTAAAATGATAGTTCGTTCTACAGCTTCGGCAGGCGAAAGCTTTTACAATGACGGGAAGGGCTGGGTCGATATGCAGACCTATGCGGGCGATGCTTATCCCGGGACATCTAATTTCTGTATCAAAGCTCTCTGCAGCCAGACATCAGGCATAGCAGAGGATAACAATACTATTGAATCAGCTGAATTATTCCAGAACTATCCGAATCCATTCAAT
>DMTS01000106.1 GCA_003477045.1 Candidatus Delongbacteria bacterium | reverse complement strand
AATATTATTACTAATTTCATGTTCAATCGCCTGTTACTTATATTTTGTGCTTAACTTAAATATGTTTTACAATATAATATAATAGTTAATTTAAAGCAAACGGTTATTTTATCTTTTCTATCAGTTTCAGCCCTGCTTTTTCCATTTTCGTGAATCCGAACAGTTTACTGCCTAAATCCTTTAGCGAAGCTCCAAGATGATATAACACCTCACCGTCAATAATAATGAACCTATCGTGAATGTCCTTTGAAGCTTTGACTTCAATATGAAAATACTGATCCTCAAATTTGCTGATATCAAGCCTGAACTGATCTGATAATGATTTAGTCACAATCTTGACCTGTACATCCTTTTTAATTTTCGTCAGATGAACCAGCACCGTATCATCAACATAATTATCTACAATAACGATAGCCTTCTCCGCTTTCCTGAATAGATCGGAAACGAACTTATACGCATCAAATACCTGACCTTCAAAGAATATGCCTTGCTCGGGAATACGGTCTTTACCCTCCATAATAGAAAACACATGATCAATTTTCTTATCAGTCTCGATTTGCTTCAATTCTACTCTGTCTAGGCTTTGAAAAATCTGCCCGTTAGCCATGATGAATTTACGCATCTCGATAAATGTTTTGATTATTTTGATACTCATTTTCACAGCGGTCTCACTCCTCAATACCGCAGACAGCATAGCTACACCTTCCGGAGTAAAAAGATAAGGATGAAAACGCCTACCTCCTTTCTTTGTAGAAATTATCTGTGATCTCAAAGAATTTATAGCCTTGTTTGAAATCACAATTTGTGATCTCAGTTCTGGAACTTCCGAAATAGTCAGCTGAAAACAAAACTCATCCGGAAACCGTTCCTGATTTCTCTTTACAGCCTGATTCAAGACCCTAACCTCCACTCCGTACAATTCCGCAAGATCGGAATCCAGCATAACCTGATAACCGCGAATAGAATAAATCCTTTCTCTGATACTCTCTTCAAACTTTACCATTTCATTTTTCGCCATAATTCACTTCTCCGACATTACTTAATTTTTTCTAGCAGCTTCAGTCCGGCCTTGTCCAGCTTTGTGAAACCGAACAGCTTTTTTCCTAAGTCTTTCAGTGATGCTCCGAAATGATATACCGTGATCCCATCAATGATAATAAACCTGTCATGCGTATTCTTAATCACTTTAGCATCAATAGAAAAATACTGCTCGCTAAACTTCTTCAGATCGAGCCTGAACTGCTCTGAAATAGTCTTCGTTAAAATCTTAACTTTTACACTATGATTAACCTTCGTCAGATGAACCAGAACAGTGTCATCAATATAATTATCTATGATAACTATCGATTTCTTTGCGCTCCTGAACAGATCAGACACGAACTTATACGCATCAAACACCTGACCTTCAAAAAATATTCCCTGTTCAGGAATGCGTTCTTTACTCTCTAAAGCATCGAACACTTTCTCGAACTTCTGATCAGTCTCGATTTGCTTCAACTCCACTCTATCGAGTCTCTGAAATATCTGTCCGTTCGACTGAATGAATTTTCGCATAGCGATAAACGCCTCTATGATCATTATACTGATCCTTACAGCTGTTTCGCCTCTCAAGACAGCTGATAACATTGCGACACCTTCCTGAGTAAAAACATAAGGCAGGTATTTTCTATGGTGTCCTCTGCCTTCATTTTTTTTGGTGACAAATTGGCACCTTAAATATTGCGCCTCAGAATCGGATATTTGAAAGCAAAACGAAATCGGGAATCGCTCTAAATTTCTTTTCATTACCCTATTGAGATATTTCGTCTCCACCCCATACAACTCAGCCAAATCACTATCCAGCATGACCTGATAGCCGCGAATAGAATAAATCCTGTCTCTGATACTCTCTTCAAATTTAATCATTTCATTCTTCACCATAATAACTTCTCTGACATTACTTTTAAGGTAATATAACAGAGATGAGGGTCATCTAGTGACACTCAAGTGTTTATTTTGAATTATTTTTGATTTATTTATTTACTTAAAACAGTCTTATATTTTATAACCCGAATCTGTCTTTGATGATCTTAGCAGCTTCTTCCGCGCTTAGATTCGTATTTTCAATCATGATATAATTCTCTTTTATGATCTCACCATCTAGTGAATTCAGCCTGTACTTTTCCATAGAGTTTATTAATTCCTTTTCAAACCTTTCGACATCTCTTTTTATGGGTTTGTGTTCCAGCCTGTTCGGTGATTTATTACGCTCTATTCTCGTCTCAAATAGAGCTTCAAGTTCAACGAAATATACCGTCCCGCCTTCTTCTTCGAATATCTTACAGATATTTTCAATATAATCCCATTCGCTCTGAAAATTAAAACCCCAGACGAAAGTAAATATAAGACCCTGCATATCGCTTTTAGCCACGGCTTTGAATATTTCCTCTCTTATGAGTGTTACCAGCCTCTGACCTTCTTTTGTGCTGTAGCAAAAGAAATTCGATACGAAATCTATGGACATATGATTGTGAAACAGCTTGAGCCCAGTTAACTTTTCAAGCTCCTGTCCTACAGTCATTTTACCTACAGCCTGAGGCCCGAATATAATTATGAGTTTCATACTAATCCCGGTTTGAATTACACATTTACAGTAATAAGCTTTGAAATTTAACTAAATATCAAATTATAATCCACAGTTTATATTTTCTCCAATCTTATCCAATAACTTCATAGATGATTTATCGAACTTCGAGAATCCGAACAGTTTCTTTCCGAGATCTTTCAGAGAAGCCCCAAAATGATAAACGATCTCACCGTCGATTATAATAAATCTATCGTGCGTATTTTTAATTACTTCAGCCTCAATAGAAAAATATTGCTCGCTAAACTTCTTCATATCGAGCCTAAATTGCTCTGAAATTGATTTCGTAAGAATCTTAACTTTTACACTACTATTGACTTTTGTCAGATGAACCAGAACCGTGTCATCAATATAATTATCTATGATAACGATTGATCTCTTCGCACTCCTGAAAAGATCAGACACGAATTTATACGCATCGAAAACCTGACCTTCAAAGAATATTCCCTGTTCTGGTATGCGTTCTTTACTCTCTAAAGCATCGAATACTTTCTCGAACTTTTTATCGTTTTCAAGCAGCTTGACCTCCACTCTGTCAAGCCTTTGAAATATTTGTCCGTTCGCCTGAATGAATTTGCGCATTTCGATAAAGGCTTTCATAATTTTGATGCTCATTTTCACAGCGATTTCGCTTTTTAATACTGCAGACAGCATCGCCACTCCCTCCTGAGTAAAAACATAAGGGATATTACGCCTACCACCTTTCTTTGTAGGCATCATCTGTGACCTCAAAGAAATATTAGCCTTGTTTGAGGTCACAATTTGTGACCTCAGTTCTGGAACTTCTGAATATTTCAGCAGAAAGCAAAACTCTTCCGGGAACCTTTCAATATTCCTCTTTACAGCCTGATTCAGTACTTTCGTCTCCACCCCATACAATTCCGCCAGATCGGAATCCAGCATCACCTGATAGCCACGGATCGAATAAATCCTTTCTCTGATACCCTCTTCAAACTTAACCATTTCATTTTTCGACATACGCACTCCGACATTACTTTATATTTCTCCGATATTATCCAATAATTTCATGGCTGATTTATCAAACTTCGAGAATCCGAACAGCTTCTTGCCGAGATCTTTCAGAGAAGCTCCGAAATGATATACCATGGCTCCATCAATGATAATAAACCTGTCATGCGTATTCTTAATCACTTTAGCATCAATAGAAAAATACTGCTCGTTGAACTTCTTAAGATCAAGATCAAACTGCTCTGATATTGACTTTGTTAGAATCTTCACTTTTACGCTATGATTTATCTTTGTTAAATGCACAAGAACAGTGTCATCGACATAATTATCTATGATAACTATATATTTCTTCGCGCTTCTGAACAAATCAGATACGAACTTATACGCATCGAAAACCTGACCTTCAAAAAATATTCCCTGCTCAGGAATTCTGTCTTTACTCTCCAATGCATCGAACACTTTCTCGAACTTCTGATCAGTCTCGATTTGCTTTAACTCAACTCTATCTAGCCTCTGAAATACTTGAGCATTCGACTGAATAAATTTTCTCATCTCAACAAAAGTTTCAATTATCTGTATGCTTATTTTCACAGCAGTTTCACTCTTCAAAACACCTGCTAGCATAGCTACACCTAACTCAGTGAATGCATATGATTTCCATCGTAATCCAATTTTCAAATTATTGGAGGTCGCAAATTGCGACCTCCATTTTGTAAATTCCGAATTAGTCAATAAAAAGCAAAATGTTTGTNNCATGACCTGATAGCTGCGGATCGAATAAATCCTGTCTCTGATACTCTCTTCAAATCTAATCATTTCATTCTTCACCATAATAACTTCTCCGACATTACTTTTAAGGTAATATAATAGAGATGAGGGTCATCTAGTGACACTCAAGTATTTATTATGAATTAATTTTGATTTATTTATTTAAATTTATAACCCCAACAACTGCATCCCCTACTCCACCTCCACTCCATCAATCACCTTCATGATCCTATCAGTCTCAGCTAAAGCGACGATGATTTTCTGATAATGCAGAATGTCATCGAACTCAAGATTGCGTCCTTTACGGTCTTTTAGCCATTTCTGGGCGGGTTGATATCCGCCGATGAAGAAAGACCAGGCGACTTCAGGGACACCGGCGAAATGCTGCGTATCGTTGATGTAAACTTTGCCGTCCAGAAACTTGATCTTATTCACAGCATTGTCACCGTCAACGGGATATTGCGTGATATATTTTTCGACTGCCGGGCTTTCGAGCAGGTGGATCTGTCTTAATTCGCCGCCAAACTGTACGAGCTTGAAGAATGTTTCTTTATCCTTTGGATACGGCACTCTCGGGAAATCTATTTTGAGGAATTCCTTATATTTTTCGCGGTATGTCGGGCTGTGAAGCACTGCGTAAATGTAGTCGAGTATGTCAATCGGCGCGAATGTGCCTGAATCAGCTTCTTTCTCGTTTGTGAATTTTAAGCCCAGTCCGTCTGCGATTTTCTGTACGATCTCAGGATTCAGGTTAGGTTTGCGCTCAGAATTTTTGTCGGAGTAGAGGTAGAGAGGTAAAACATTCGCATGCGCAAACGCATTCTCAATGTATCTTACTTCATTTAACTTATCCGAAATCAATACATGTGAGAAATCGTAACCATTATATTGTCTTTTCACAAGCAAAGCAATATTTTCTTTGTCAATCATGTGTTTAAAATTATCATAGCCAGGTCTACTCGTAAGACCAACTTGATAATATATGTATTTTTTTTCAAATGGCCGGTAGTTACATTCTTTAATTGAGTTTATGTCAAACTTAGCTTTAACTATTCTTTCAGTAAGATTATAACCGCTTGAATCTACAACTCTGTATTTTTCAACAAAAGATTTGTCAAAATTTCCTGATAATAATAGTTTTATTCTCTCTGCAAGATTATTTTTATTATCATCAAAGAACAATGAATCTCTGTCTGTTATCAAACCACTACCTGATTGAGCAAATAGTGTGTTTGTTTTAAAACCGTTCTCATACTCTATGCTTTTATTGAAGTTTTTCTTTACAAAGAAATAATTAGGTTCAAAAAAATCTAGTTTTTTCCACTGGATAGAAGCAGTATTGTTGTCGTTCAAGAATTTATATTTGTAATCTCGGATTCCATGTATTTCGCTTTGATAGACTTGTCCTAATTCATTTTTCTTTTTTTTGCCTGTTTTTACTAACAGGTTTATGCTTACGCCCTGCATGATGTCGAAGACATTTTCGTCTTTTGAACCGTCTGGACAAGTTTCATTTTTTCTTGAATTTCCGTGTAAATCTAGAATGTATATTCTATCAAATGTTTCCAGTAAATGTTTACGCATTTGTCTGTGCGTGATTCCGTCAATGAAGCTGTTGTTTGAAATGTAAGCTAAAATACCTTCGCCGTTTTTGTTTATAAAATACTCACCAAACCTAATAAATTTTATATAGTCATCGTCTAAGTTCAACTTTTTTTCTTTAAGATTTATTTTATAGTCCGCAATGAGTTTTTCTATCCATTCTGATTTGTTGCTTGAGCTTACGGAATACGGTGGGTTGCCCATGATGACCATGACGGGTGTGTCGCGTTTGATGCGGTTGGCTTCGTTTGCTTCGGAGGAGAGCCAGCTTGCGAAGAGCGTTCCGGTGTCTTTGTGGTATTCTTCGAGGCTGTTGGTGAGATAGACCCTGTACCTCTGGTCTTTTGTGGGTCTGAAGCCTGTTTCCTTTAGGAGAAGGTCTAATTTGAGATGTGCCATTGCGTAGCTTGCCATTAGGAGTTCGAATCCGTTCAGGCGCGGGAGAAGGTGGTTTTCTGCGTAATTGCTCCAGATGCCCTGCTGAGTTTCAAATTTCTTGTGGATGTGCTTTATGACTTCTGCGAGGAATGTGCCTGTGCCGGTCGCGGGGTCGAGGATCTGCACTTTATGGACTTCCTGCTCTATGAGCTTGCCCTGATGATCCACTTTGATCTTAGTTTTTGAGCTGTCGGCTAATCCCTGAGGGAGGTTGAATTCCGATTTCAAGATGTCGTCAACCGCTCTTACGATAAAGTTCACCACCGGATGAGGCGTGTACCATACTCCGCGTGCCTTTCTGAGCTTGGGATCGTACTCTGTCAGGAATGTTTCGTAAAAATGGATTATGGGGTCTTCGGTCTTTGTTTCCGCACCGAAATCTTTGAGCAGTTCTTCCACATTGCAGTGAAGGAATATTTCGACAAGGTTATCAACTATCCACTTTATCCTGTCGTCGAGGTCGGGGCCTGCTATGTAGCCGAAAAGTTTTCTCAGGAATGGATTTGATTTTGGTATGAGCTCCGCCGCTTCCTGTCTGGTAAAGCTGTCGAGGTTGGTGTCGTGAAGCCGTGCCGCGAACATTCCGTAGGCTATGGTCTGAGCGTAAACATCCGCGAAAGCCTTGGGCGTGATGTCGTGGATAAGGATCTCCTTAAAGGCGTTCATCTGATCCTTGAGTGAACTGTTCTCCTGAGTTTCCTCGTCGGAAAGCAGAGCTTTTTCGATGATGTCGGCGAGGAGGCGGGCTCTTGCAGCCATGAGTTCCGCAAGCTGTTTAGGGCTTTTTATCGTCTGTTCGAGATGCGTGCAGAAATATTTGAATAAATATGTGAAACTTTCAAAGCTGTTCGGCAATGGAACTATCTTGCCGTTCCTGACTTCGCCGAGAGTTACTTTCGTGCTGAAAACTCCGTTCGAATAAAAGTGAAAGTTCAGGTAATCGGTAAAAATAAAAGGGTTCTTCGTGCTCTTATAACGGTCGAACTGCTCCTTATTCGCCTTCTTTCCGTCAAGGTCGGGATCTCCGATGTCCTTAGCTTCGATAAATCCCACAGGAATGTCTTTTCGCGTCAGAATATAATCCGGCGCTCCGCATTTCTGCCGTTTGGGCTCGTTCGTCGCCCTGATGCCCGGCTCCATGCTCTCGATAAGCTGCTGAAGGTCGCCTCTGAACGAATGTTCCGTCGCGTTCCCGAGTTTGTATCTCGCGTTAATGCTGGAAATGTATTGGTCTAAGGTCATGGTTTTATCCCGTTTAAATAATTCAGTTTCGTATAGTAATGCAGCCTGTAAGCTTTTTTGCTTTTCGGATTCAATATCGAATTTCTGATCATAAGATCAACGGCTTCCTGTTTGATGATAAGAGGTTCAATTATTTTCTCTATCCTCTTCGGGTTGACGCCGATCCTTTTTCCCAGCTCCGTAAAATCAGTCAATGCGGGATGGTCTGTCCTTTTGTACTGATCCGACTTGAAATCATCGGAGAAAAGCCCTTTTGTGAGCGCGAGATCTGAATCATTCACATGCAGCCTTGTATCGAGAAGGTCATAGAACGGGCTTAACATATAATCACCCGTAGGACTTTCGAGAAGAGCGAAATTTTTGAGATGAGCATCACCGTTGGAAAACACATAATTAAAAAGGACTATCCTGAAATATTTTTCTATCTCAACTCTCCATGCCGGAACGAAATATTTTATCAGTCCGCCGAGCTCTTCGTAAGAGAGATCATATTTGTAGTTACTGCCTGCATTCTCCGAAGTTCTGCCTGCAAGAGAAGCAAAATCCTCCTTGCCCCATTTTTTTCCGTCAGGCCTGAAATCGAATCTTTTCGTCAGATAAGCCGGAGTTCCGTCTTTAAAAAACACAAGAGAATTCTCAGCCGTATTGATCTTGTAAACCAGCTTTGCGATCTGCATTGTCAAATGCTCGTTTGCAGGAACCTGATCCGCGGCTTTTACATCAGAAGGTATAGGTTTTAATATGTATCGTCCCTGTTCGCCCGGTTCTGTCAGTCTGAGCCTGTTCCCGTCAGTCACCATGCTCATTTTTTCCTGAACGCCTGAAATTGATATGCGCTTTCTGTTCTCTGCGAAAATCTCTGCGCTTTCTTCATTCTTTTTAGATGAATAATAATCAAGTACGGGATTTATTTTTCTGCCGTCAAACATTTTGTTCTTCATTCATTCCCCTCTGCGGGCTTAACTGTAACCGAGCCTAAAGTATCATAGCCTGAGGTTGCTAGCAGAAATCCGAAATGATCATTTTCGTCTATTCTTAAGAGCTTTGACTGAATTTTCCTGTTCGCACCTTCACTGAGCATATTGAAGAAAAACGGAAAAAGGTATGCGCTTCGGTATTCCTCAGCTCTTTTCGGCATAGAAAGACAGAGGTCGGGCTTTGAAGTGTCTTTTACCCAGCTATCTATATATTTAAACAAATAATTCTTTTTATCAGTCTCAGTGAGCCGGCCGATAAGTTCGCCGTTTTTAAAAATATTCGCTTTTCGCATTTATTACAGCCTTATTCTTTTTAAACTCAAGTCCAGTTCGAGGCCGAGAACATCCGAAATGTTATTGATAGTTTGAAGCGTCGGATTACCTTTGGCAGTCTCAATAGCTTTGATCGTTCTTAAGGCAACACCGGAAAGTTCTGCAAGATCTTCCTGCGTGATCTTTAAAGTTTCCCGTCTTTCTCTAATAATATCCGCTAATTTTATATAGTGCATTTAATTGCTCTTTTTTATCAAATATAATCATAATGATTGTAAAAGTCAAGCGATAGTGCAATAAAATGCACAATAAATGGTTTTATACCAGATGAATATTTTGTTTTGCAAAATACTCTATAAGTGTTATATTCCATGATAAATAGAACTATCAGGAGGGTATTGTGAAAAAGATATTAAGCTTTATTTTCATGACGGCAGCGGTGCTTTTCTCCGCAGAAGTTACACTTCAGACTGTAGACTTCGAAACTGCCAACAGCGGTTATACTGTGCTTTACGGACAGACTACAACTGCGGATGATTGGTGGGAAAGAGCTGCTCCTGCCCAGATTGCCCCGATGGATCCCTTTTCAGGATATCAGGGAAGTTACTTTTTCTATGCCGAAGATACTGATAAC
>DMTS01000140.1 GCA_003477045.1 Candidatus Delongbacteria bacterium | reverse complement strand
AAAACCGTCCTCCATTCCCGACATGTCCGAAACATGCAGAACATTCAGCTTTATCTGATCAAATAAACCGGCCGGCAATTCTCTGTCGGTTATCTCTTCATTTAAAAGAACATCATAAAGCGAATTTTTATTTGCCTGCCTGATCAAATGCAAAGAAAGATCGTAAGCCTGAATGTGAGCAGTATAAAAGATCAGAAAACCGTAAGGATCTGAACCTTCCGGCGGGTTCATCAGCGAATCCCCCACAGTTCTGATATCGTATAAGATCTGATTTGTGACAATGAACTTATGCCACACACGGTAGATCTCTCTCTTCTGCTGATCGTCTGCAATCGGAAGATCCGGTATAAGGATACTATCTATCTCTTTTTTCAGTGAAATTATCTCATTTTCAAGATCATTAAGATTTTGAAGATAAGCTTCGATCTCTAGGTCATATACTGCTTCTTTATCGCTCATTTGAAAATCATCTAATCTGCCTAACTGCCGTGTACATGCAGACAAAATGATCGTGAGGGCTGTTAATACTATTATTCTTTTCATAATTACCTCAAAAAATACACTTCGCTTATAACAATCTAACACTCGCAGAATTACGAAATTTAATTCAACATATACTTCATTGTCAAGGTTTAATTAAATCTGTTGATTTATCAAAAAAAAGTTAATAAATTCAGTCAGTATAAAAGAAGGCTCAATAATATGATCGCAATTGATATTTTACTTGTAGTTACCGGCGGAGCGGCTCTTATCCTTGGCCTTGTCGGGTGCCTTCTTCCGATCCTACCGGGACCGCCTCTGGCACTCGCAGGATTACTTCTTGCGTATTTCTCTTCTTTCTGCACGATATCGGCAGAAACGCTGATCTATTCAACGATCGCTGTTAGCATAGTAACCGTAATTGATTTTATTCTGCCTTTGTGGTTAACAAAAAAGACCGGAGGTACGAAATACGGAGTATGGGGAGCTACGGCCGGATTGATCGCAGGATTGTTTCTCGGCCCTTTCGGTGTTATTATCGGCCCTTTTGCAGGTGCTTTCATAGGCGAAATAGTACACGACAGGAAAGATCCTGATAAGGCGGTAAAGGCAGCTGCAGGATCATTTCTCGGATTTCTTCTAGGCACCGGAATGAAACTCGTCACCGTCGGAGCGCTTATATGGATATTTATAGATTCGTTCTTCTAGGATTTTTTTTCTGATCATAAGATATTGATTTTATTTTCTTTTTTTATTATTTTTAAAAAGTTAGCTTGATATTATTTCTTGACATAATTTAATAAATGCAAGGGGAATATTAATGATGAAATTATTCACAGTGGTGTTATTATTATTCATAGGTTTTCTTCATGCGGAGAAACATACACCGGAAATGAACGTACAAATGGGACATTCTTTTGTGTTTATTAATACCATAGCAGTTTCACCTGACGGCAAATTTCTGGCTTCAGGATCGGAAAATATTTTACTTTGGGATGTTAAAAGCGGAAAAGAAGTCAGGAGAATTAACGGTCATGAAAGCGTAATAAATTCTTTAGTATTTTCACCAGACGGAACAATGCTGCTATCATGTTCTTCTGATATGACGATAAAATTGTGGAACATTGAAACTGGGAAACAAGTCAGGTCATTTGAAGGACATAGAACTCAGGTTAAGTCGATCGCTTTCTCTCCTGACGGTAAAAGTTTTGTTTCTGTTTCGCTTTCAGGAATGAGATTATGGAATATTAATAGCGGAGAAATGATACATTCTTTCGATGATCATAATGGAAGCTACGACGTAGCTTTTTCACCCGATGGTAAATACATTGTATCCGGTGTAGGCGTAGACAGTGAGAATAGAATTGAATTATGGGATGCCGAAACATTTAAAAGTCTTAAGTATTTTGATGGACACAAAAGTATTATATATTGTTTGTCATTCTCTCCTGACGGCAAGTATGTTCTATCCGGATCAGAAGATAAAACATTAAAATTATGGAATGTAAAAACAGGTAAGAAAGTAAGGACTTTCTCAGGTATGCTATCCGGGCATAAAGAAGAAGTTAAGTGCGCTGATTTTTCACCTGACGGTAAATTTATAGTATCAGGTTCATATGATGAAACCGTTAAAGTATGGAAAACAGATTCCGGAGATAATATCGGGACATATAATGTTCATTCGCATGGAGTAACATCAATAGCATCTTCACCTGACGGGGTTCATATATTTTCCTGTTGCCTGAACAAATCTATTATAGAGTGGGATGTCAGAACCGGAAAAGTCGTTAAGGTATTTAAAGGTTACACAACGGAACAGAATTGCTCGGTAGTACATGAAAACGGGTCATATATTTTAACAGGAAATGAGGCTAATTCATTAAAATTATGGGATATAAGCAATATTAAAGAACTTCGGACATTCAGCGGACATGAAAACAGAGTATTCTGTGTGGACTATTCGTCTGATGGAAAATATGCTGCTTCAGGTTCTTATGATCAGAATTTAATCCTCTGGGACATTAATTCCGGAAAAGAGATCCGCAGATTCAAAAGTTATGACACACCAATAAATTCTCTAAAATTTTCACCCGACAGTAAATATCTTATGGCTGGATACAGCAAAGGATTTATCAAGCTATGGAACGTTGGAACAGGAGAAGAGGTCAGTACATTTAACGGACACACTCAAAATGTCAGCTCAATAGATTTTTCAAAAGACGGAAAAAGAGCAGTTTCGGGATCAAGGGATAATACAGTTAAACTGTGGAATGTAAGTGAGGGAAAAGAGATATTTACTCTAAAAGGGCATGGCGATCTCACATCAAAATATCTTAGAGGTATTATTCGCGGTACTATTAGTGCCGTATTGCTTGCTAACGAAGATAATAATATAATATCAGCCGGGGATGATAAGAATATTATAGTATGGGATGCGAATACCGGAAAAGAAGTAAGAAGGTTTTCAGGTCATGAAGGTCCTGTCACAGCTGTTTCAGTTTCGAAGAACAGTGAGAAACTGCTTTCTGGTTCATCCTTAGGGATAATAAAATTATGGGACATCAGATCAGGCGAGGAGATAAGGTCGTATCACGGTCATACATCCATTGTTGAATCTGTCGGATTTCTAGCTGACGGGAAAAAGTTTATGTCATCATCAGTTGACGGCACGATCAGAATATGGGATATTGAATCAGGTGATTATGTAGCGTTTATGAGCCATCAGAACAATATTGACTGGGTTATATTTACACAAGACGGATACTGGGATTCATCTCAGAAAGGAGGAGAACTTGTATCTATGTCAAAAGGATTGGAATGCTGGAATATTGATCAGTTTGCGGTAAGAAATAACAGACCTGATATTATTTTACAAAGACTTGGAAGTAATGATGCTGATCAAATTGCACGTTATTATAATCAGTATAAAAAGAGGCTTAGAAAGCTTGGTTTAACAGAAGAGATCATACAGGAAGATTATAATGTACCTGTTTCACAAATAAGAACTGCAGAAGTAACCGGTAAATTCGTTGATATGAAATTTGAATTATCTGATGCAAAGCATCAGCTGTTAAGTTATAATGTGTATGTTAACGATGTACCTGTTTACGGTTCAATTGGAAAAAATATCAACGGAAATAGTATTGAACTGACAGAAAAGGTAGAATTAACTAACGGTCAGAATAAGATAGAAATATCATGTATGAATGAAAAAGGCGCTGAAAGTTATAGAGATTTGGTATATGCGACTTATGAAAATCCGCTTAAACCTGATCTGTACTATATCGGATTCGGAGTTTCAGATTATAAGGATACGGGTCTTAACCTGAAATACGCTCATAAGGATGCTGTTGATCTTGCTGTAGAATACAAAAAAAGGAAAGATAACTTCAATAAGATATACACTTATACTTTTACAAACGGACAGGTGACGGTCGAAAATATAAAGAAAGCTAAAGATTTATTAAAGAACTCAAAACCTGATGATGTGCTGATATTATTCATTGCCGGGCACGGTATTCATGATATTGATGCAGATGCTACATATTACTACCTTACTCACGAAACAGATGTAAATAATTTGAAGGATACAGCCGCTGACTTCGATTTTATTGAAGATATTCTACAGGGCGTACCCCCCAGAAATAAATTGTTTTTGATGGATACTTGCGAATCAGGAGAGATAGATAATGACATGAAAGAACAGGTGACTTATTTTGAAAGTGACGGAATAAAAGCTCGTTCGATCAAGAACAGGGGTATAAGATTAAATACTAATCAAACTTCAATTCCTAAAAGTACTTTCCTTCACGAAAGGAACAGGTACATTTATAATGATCTAGCAAGAAGAAGCGGTGCCATAGTTTTCTCGAGTTCGAAAGGAGGTGAATACAGTTATGAAGACGATAAGAAAGAAAACGGTTTTTTTACTTATAAAATAAAAGAATTATTGAATATTGAAAAATTAATTCCGATAGATAAACTTGAAGAAGAAGTGAAGAAAGGGGTTTCTGAATTGTCAAAAGGAATGCAAAATCCCACAATAGACAGAGATAATATCTTTATTAAATTCGGAATATAGTAAAACGAGTCTTTCGGTATTGTTGGTTAGGATTATGAAATTTTTCAGAACGTGATTCAGAGCTTGTGGGAAGTTATGAAAACTTAAGAGCAGGATGCTTACAATGAATTTATACTGCCACTGAACTGCTGAAAAATGAAATAGATTAATTATATTTTGTGTGTTGACAAACAGTATCTTAATGTATATATTGACGTATATACATTGTGAGGAGGTTCGTATGCTAAGTTCAAAAGTTTTCATAAGCGGTAACAGTCAGGCCGTAAGGCTGCCTAAAGAATATCAGGTAGATGATAAGGAGCTTTATATTCAGAAGATCGGCAATACGATCATTCTTTTTCCAAAAATAGATCCATGGAGCCTGTTTGAGAAAAGTCTAAGCGAGTTCTCTGATGATTTTATGGCTGAAGGTAGAATGCAGCCAGCTGTTCAGAAACGTGAGAGGTTGTAATGTATCTGCTTGATACCAATATTTGCATTTATATAATCAATAAGAAACCGTTAAAAGTAATTGAGCAAATCAAGCGTCTCCAGCCTCATCAGATAAAACTTTCTTCGATTTCTTTAGGCGAGCTCGAATACGGAGTCTCTAAGAGCAGAGACAGGGAAAGGAACCGTACTGCGCTGATTCATTTCGTCGCCGCTTTCGATATTGTGGCTTTCAACGATGCCGATGCCGAAATTTACGGACTTCTGAGAGCAGATCTTGAAAAGAAAGGTAAAATAATTGGCCCTTACGATCTAAAGATAGCAGCGCAGGCTCTTACCCGGGACCTGATATTAGTCACAAATAACACTGCCGAATTTGAAAGGATCCCTAATCTAAAATTAGAGAATTGGGTATGAAAGCGAATATTATACTATACGTATCAGATCAGAAGGCAAGCGCAGGATTTTATGAAAAAGTTCTCAGTTTGAAACCTGAACTCGATGTGCCCGGAATGACCGAATTCAGACTCAACAAAGAAACCGTTCTCGGTATAATGCCTTCAGCGGGAATTAAACGCCTGCTCGGTGAAAAACTCCCAGATCCCGACAAAGCCAGAGGAATTCCTAGAGCTGAAGTCTATCTGCATGTAACCGATCCTCTATCTTATCACAATCGCGCGATCCTGAACGGAGCAAAAGAACTCAGCCCGCTTTTAATGAGGGACTGGGGAGACGAAGCGGCATACAGCCTCGATCCCGACGGTCATGTACTAGTGTTCGCAATGAAATGTGTGCGGTGAATTTATCTGATTTTACTTTAAATGACCATAAATAATTCAAAACGCTTGACAAACAATATATAAAATGTTATATTTAGTAAAAATGCTAATTAGTAACAATGATAAGGAGAACAAAAATGAGAACATTATTACTGACGGGACTGATAATAGCGGGAATTATAAGCACAGCGGTGGGTGGAATATCCGGGGAGATCGTTAACGGTCTGAGAGTCCTTTCGAATCAAGATATCAACTCAAAGAACATAACGCTTTACAGAGGCGATTACGTCGTTTTTCCTGTCGCGGAAGGCGAGAGCAGGACTCTCGAAGTGAAAGGACTGGAGATAGTTCAGGCTTTTCCGTCCAAAGAGAAAGATAAGAGTTATGTAAAATTCAAAAAGACAGGTGAGTACGATTATACATATGGCGCTGTAAAGGGAAAAATAACCGTTATCGAGTATGAGCAGCCGAACTATCATGCCGTAAACGCTCAGCAGGCAAAAGAGATAATAGCAAATATATCACCTCTAATATTAGATGTGAGAACTCCTCAGGAATTCGCGCAGGGATACATCGAGGGTGCGATGCTTTTGCCGGTTCAGAGCATTCAGCGTGAATATGGGAAGATCGCCGATTATAAAGACAAGCCGGTCCTAATATACTGCGCAACAGGGAACAGGAGTACTGTAGCCGCAAAACTACTTATCGACAATGGATTCAAAAATATATATAACATGCGTTACGGCATCGCGGAATGGGAAAAGAACGGTTATCCTGTTGTTAAAGGATCTGCAAAGGCAAAATAGTTCTTAACAAAAGAATTATTAAAGTTTCATAATCTCATCAATTTTAACTTTGACTCTTTCGCTTGACTTGCCNNAGTTCAAGCTTGGATTTCATTTCCTGTGTGGGATTGAGGGCATGTTCGACGGCGGGGAGAAGGTCGTCGGGGCTTTTGATGTTCAGGTAACCATTAGATGAAATTCAAGGCTAAGTATAACTACTATTGAGGGAATAAAAATTATGAGAGTTGACAAGATATAAGAATTACATTAAATTATAAAGTAAGAACTAATGGGGAAGAAAAATGCCAGCAATATCGATGTTCTACGGTCTAATAATATACATGTATTTTATGGATAATAAACAGCACAAACTTCCACATATACATGTAAAATTTCAGGATGAAGAAATAGTTCTTTCAATACCTGAAGGTGCAGTACTCAGCGGTTCAATTCCTGAAGCAAAAATGAAATTAATTCAGGCTTGGATTGAGCTGCATAAAGACGAACTGGTTGCAGACTGGGAACTTGTAGTATCAGGTCAACAACCATATAAAATTGATCCTTTGAGGTAAAAATTATGAATCCGCGCGTAAAATCGGTCAAATCTCTTGATGGGTATAAACTTCATATCGAATTCACGAATGGAGAACATGGCATATTCGACTGTTCGGAATTTTTAAATTTCGGAGTATTCTCTGAATTGAAAGATATAAACTATTTTAAACAAGTTAAAGTAGAAGACGGTACAATCGTATGGCCGCATGAACAAGATATCTGTCCGGATACACTTTATATAGATTCAGTTAAAACTTATGGATTTTCTACAGTACAGGAAGATAATCCGAATGAATATAAAGCTTAATTCTACTCTACACACAGAATCTGAACCTTAAATGAGTAAATTTTGGTATGAAAGTTAATATTATACTATATGTATCCGAT
>DMTS01000091.1 GCA_003477045.1 Candidatus Delongbacteria bacterium | reverse complement strand
GAAAGCCGAAAGGAATAAAGCTACCGGTCTGATAGCAGAACTTAAAAGAAACAAACAGAATGCCGACGATGCCGTTCTTAAAAGCAGGGAGATCGGCGATAAGATAGCAGGTTATGATAACGATCTTCGGGATGTCGAGAAAAGTATCAAAGACATTATGATGATGATGCCGAACCTGCCTCACGAGAGCGTTCCCGTAGGTAAGGATGCGGATGACAATATTACCGTCAAAGAGTGCGGAACTAAAAGAGAATTTACTTTTAAGCCGAAAGATCATATTCAGCTGACGGAAAAGCTTGGAATTATGGATTTTAAAAAGGCGAGCAGAATGTCAGGCTCTGGCTTTCCTTTATATATAGGTAAGGGCGCGACGCTTGAAAGAGCGCTTATAAATTATATGCTCGATTATCATATTAAAGACGGCTATGTTGAAGTTATTCCGCCGATACTTACTCTTCCGCATGCTATGGAAGGCACGGGTCAGCTTCCGAAGATGAAAGAGGATATGTATTACTGCGAAAAAGACGATCTTTATCTTATTCCGACAGGCGAGGTTACTATTACCAATATGCACAGGGAAGAAATTTTGTACGGCGAGAACCTTCCGCTTTATTATATCGGCTATACTCCATGCTTCAGAAGGGAAGCAGGAAGCTACGGCAAGGAAACAAAGGGTTTACTGAGGGTACATCAGTTCAATAAGGTCGAAATGGTTAAATTCGTTAAGCCTGAAACTTCTTACGATGAGCTTGAAGATCTAGTAAAAAGGGTCGAAGGGATTTTGGCGGAATTGAAAATACCTTACAGGATACTTCTGCTTTGCACGGGCGATCTGAGCTTCGGTGCCGCAAAATGTTACGATGTTGAAACATGGTCACCTGCCGAAGATAAATATCTTGAGGCTTCTTCATGCAGCAATTTCGTTGACTTTCAGGCGAGAAGGATGGATCTTAGATTCAGACCTGAGCCTGGAGCGAAACTTGAATATGTTCATACCCTTAACGGCAGCGGGCTTGCGACTTCAAGGCTGATGGTGTCTATTTTAGAGCATTATCAGAATGAGGACGGAAGCATTACGGTGCCTGAGGTTCTTAGAAAATATACCGGATTTGATGTAATAAAATAGATTTTACGAACAATATATACCGCAGTCCGAAAGCCCGTAAATCACTTTATGGCTTGCTNNCAATTATTCCGTTGTTCTCTGAAATGATTTTTCGCGGGGGGAAAGAATTATAAGGAATGGGATTTAGGAATTGGTATATTATTTTTGTTTTTTAGGCGGTTCGAATATTAATTTTTGGCTCATACGGGTAATCACAGCTTTACCTCTACTATTTAACGAAGGAGTAAATTTAACTTTTTTTATTGCTTCAACAGCAACTTCTCCAAACCCTAAATTTGGAGGTTTTTCTAAAGTAACAGATATTTTCTCTGCAACTCCTTCTTTAGTACATATAAATTTGATAATAACAGCTCCAGAAATTGAATCTTTCAGTGCTTGGGCAGGATAATTGTTTTTGATATAGTTCTTGAGCTGAGTTCTGTATTCTTCGCTTAATTCAGGTTTAGTAGAGGGTCCGTTAATATCAAATATTTCTTCCTCAATAATTTGTGGTGGTGGAGGAGGTGGTGGCGGTTCAAATGATATAGTTTTAGAGTTATCAGCTTTACAAATTAACCACTTTTTTTGAAGTTCACAGGACTCTTTCCAAAGACCATCGTAAACAGGAAGTAGCTCGTCATATCTTGTTTTGGTTAAATCGTTACTTTTCATTGAGATTTCAACTTTCTTCCATTCTTTCATCTTTTCTTCAAATATCGCCTTTAAACTATCGCATTTTGTTTTAACTGCAAGCGAATCTTGAGAGTATGCCGAAAAGGCTAATATTAAAAGCGCGATGACGAGTATTTTCAGGTTTTGATTATTCATTTCAGAAAGTTAATGCAAGCAACCTTATAAAGCAAGGATTTGATTTCTTATAAAAATTTCCCGACAAATTTTTCAAGATAGCCGGCAAGGTAATATGGGAGATTCAGTAACCTGAAAGTTTTACCTGAAGGTGTAGTCACTGTCTCAAGATTCAATTTATTCGCGCAAAGTCTGACAGCAAGGTCATTTTTTGATTCATCCATAAATAAATGGAGTGATTTTAAACTTCCAGCAGTTCCAGATTTTACCTCAACAGGGATTACAGTTCCTTTAACAGTAATCAGAATATCAACTTCCGCATTGCTTGACTTCGATTCCCTTGTCCATATCGGCACAGGGTTATTATGTGTAAAATCTGAAGCGATTATTTCCTGACGGACAATATGCTCCGCGATAAAGCCTTTGTATATTGCGTTAAGGTCATCGAATTTAAAGAATTCAGGCTGAATACATGTAAAATAATTGATGAGCCCGGTATCAATGAACTGAAGTTTGGGTGATTTTTTAAAGTCAGTGATTAACGGTAAAGATGTATTAGTGACCGGATAGACAAGAGATATGAGCATAGCTTTCTCAATCAGCCTCATAGATTCGCTAACTTCTCTTGATTTATAATCGGAATTACCGAAATTCTGAAATTTAATTCTTTTTCCTGTCTCATTCGGTATTGAGTTCAGGCAGTGACCGATAACTCTTTTTATTGTATGGTTTCTTGCGTATTTTTCGGAATCGTTTACATATGAAACTAGCAGTGACTGGTATATAGTTTTTAAGGTGTTTATGTCCTGTTTCTCGAGGTATTTTTTTAAAACTTCGGGCATCCCTCCGATCAAAGTATATTTGTGAAACAGCATCATCAATTTATCGTGCGCATAATCGGGAATTTTCCCCGAATCAATGATTTCAGTTAGAATATTTTCCTGCGATGCTCTTAAAAACTCTCCGAAATTAAAAGGATATAAATATAGAAACTCAACTCTGCCTACAGGAAAGCTTATATCTTGCTTTTCTATAGCTATTTCTAAAAGAGATCCAGCCGCAATAACAAAGATATCAGGTCTTTTTTCGTAAAAATATCTGAGCATTTTAACAGCCTGAGGGGAATTTTGAATTTCATCAATGAAAACAAGAACGCTGCCCTTTTGAAAAGATATATTTTTAAACACCTGTATCGCCTGAATGATATCATCTATTCCGTATTCTTCTTTAAAGATCTGAAGGTCAGAGAACAGGTCAAGGTTCAGCTCAATGAAAGTATCGAACTCCTTTGAGAACATGTTTACTGCCGTTGTTTTTCCTACCTGTCTCGCACCTCTAAGAATCAGTGGTTTTCTGTCGGTTCGGTTTTTCCATTCTTTAAGATTGCTTATTATTTGTCTTTTATACATAAACACCCTCGATCATACAAGGTAATATAAACAAGATTTGTAACAAAGTAAAGGGTGTTTGTGACAAAAATTGTATCAAAGTAAGGGCTGTTTGCGGAATATTGAGTAAAAATTCTCAGTGTATTGAGTAAATTAAATATCCAGATCAATGACGACCGGGCAGTGGTCTGATCCGTAAACATCATTCATGATGTATGAATCTTTAACCTTCGGTAAAAATTCTTTATTCACAAAGTGATAATCGATCCGCCAGCCCGTGTTATTCTTACGGGCGTTGAAGCGGTAGCTCCACCATGAGTACTGGACTTTATCGGGATAAAGCGACCTGAATGTGTCCACGTAACCTGTACGGACGAACTTGTCCAGCCAGTCTCTTTCGATGCGCAAAAATCCTGAATAATTTTCATTCGCTTTAGCGTTTTTCAGGTCGATCTCATTGTGGGCGGTATTATAATCACCGGAAATAAGAAGGTTGTAGCCTTTTCTGCGCAGGCTTTCAAAATGATCGAGTGCTGCATCATAGAAATCCAGTTTGTATTTTAAGCGGTCTTCGCTCATCTGACCGTTCGGGAAATATATATTGAACATAACGGTATCGCCGAATCTTAAGGCAACGATTCGCCCTTCGCTGTCGAATTCTTTTATTCCAAAGCCGTAATAAACTTCATCGGGTTTGTTTTTTGTATAAACTCCCGTTCCGCTGTAACCTTTTTTTTCTGCGTGAGAAAAATATGAATGATAACCTTCGATATTTCTAAGTTCTTCAGGTAGAGTCTCTTCCTGCAGTTTTGTTTCCTGAAGAAAAAGAATGTAAGGAGATTCATAGGCTATCCAGTCAAAAAAACTTTTCTTCGCCACCGCTCTCAGCCCGTTCACGTTCCACGAATACACTTTCATAAAGTCCACCTGCTGTAAATTACTTCAAAAATTAGCTCAAACATCAAGTTTTATCAAGCAAAAAAGTTATTGACATGTAAATGCGATTTGTATATAATACTAACTAACCTAAAACAAGGGAGACAATATCATGACTGGAGCTTATTTACTGATCAACACAGCATCAGGAAAAGATGAAGCGGCGTTAGCTAAGCTGAAAAAGATCAAAGGAGTTTCTCAGGCGCACCTATGCACAGGTCTTCACGACATCATCTGCTATATCGAAGAAAAAGATCTAAAAGCAATGGGCAAGATACTAATTGAAAAAGTAAGGAAGATCGACGGGATCACAAAAACAACTACCTGTATATCGGTTTCTTAAGAGTATTTATTTCCGAGATTAACAAAGATTATCCCCGATAAGATCAGGGTTATTCCGGCAGCTGTCTGAAGCCCGAAAGGCTCAGATAAAAGTATTACGGCGAGTATTACAGTAAAAACAGGTTCCAGCAGATATGCCAGCGCGGCTATTGTAGGAGCTATTTTATTTTGTACATAGAACTGAAGCGAGAAGGGGATAAAAGTCGCGAACACCGCAAGAAAGGTCATATATAAAGCCATTTTCAAATCAGTCAGTGCTGAAAAGTTCGGCATTATACCCGCTATAGCTATTTCATACCCCACCATATAAACAAGACCGATAAGTCCGCTGACGATGAACTGAACGAAAAGAAGTGAAAAAATATTTTTAGATTTAGTGAAATGACTTATAAAGAATATTTGAAATGCGAAGGAAAACCCGCAGCCTAAGGTGAATAAGTCTCCTTTATTAAATGAAAGAGAACTGAAATCACT
>DMTS01000154.1 GCA_003477045.1 Candidatus Delongbacteria bacterium | reverse complement strand
GAAGGTATAGCTTGGTTTGAAGCGGGACAGGTTGATTATATTCAATCACTTATAATATAACAACCCGGAATATAGATCAGCTCTTTATTAAGATGCTTTATCAGCTTCAGATCATTTGTCCATATCTTTGAATTAGTTTTAATAGCTGTTGTTATAAATACAGAGTCGATAAGCCCGATTCCTTTATCGATCAGCTTGTTCCTGAAAGAATATTCACCTGACTCAACAAATAAATTAAGCTCAGAGTATCTCTTAAGATTTTGAGCATAACCTTTTATTATTCTGACTTCTTTTTCTGATTTAGCGCCTTGAAGAAGCTCGCCTGCCACTACATCCGGCATTATAATAAGATCATCCTCAATTAGCCTCATAAGTATCTGTCTTTCCTCAAGTTTATTTCTAAAGAAATCGATCCATATAGAAGTATCGGCAATTATCATTTCCTGTTGGTTTCTCTGATTTCTTCTGCACTGTATTTGAATTCAAGAGAATCTTCGGCAACCTGCCTGTTCAATTCTTTCAATTTCTGCATTCTAAGCCATTCAGTCAAAGCTGTTTTCAGAGACTCGGTAATGTTTTTTGCTTTGGTCTTTGCCATAATTTCTTCAATAAGATCATCCTGTATGATGGCTGTCACTTTCATACGAATAATATACGATACGTCATCGTATAAGTCAATAAAGAAATAAAAAACCGCAGTTTTTCTGCGGCTTTTGATGCGGGAGATGAGGGACTCGAACCCCCGACAAACTGGTTAACAGCCAGTTGCTCTACCGACTGAGCTAAGCTCCCGTCTTTGAAGAGCCGTAAATATACCAATTCTGATTTTTTTTGTCAACTGGAAATTTGCTTAAATTTCTTATTTTGAGACCCTGTCCTTAAATCCGCCCCATCCGAGTTTCTCTCTGAGAAGATTATAATAATCACTGTCGTGAAACTTAATGAATTTAGCCTTGTATTCAGCTTTTTTCACAGTGATCTTCCCGAAGGATGGTATTGTTATACTCTCCTGCCCGTCACTGGACAGGATCATTTCATTATAGTTGCTCTCTGCGCTGATCGTGATCACTGAATCGTCAGGAACCACTATCGGTCTCATTGCTAGAGCATGGGGCGACATGGCCGTAATGACGAAAGCAGGCACTCCGGGCTGTAGAATAGGCCCGTGGGCAGACATATTGTAGGCTGTAGAACCAGTCGGAGTTGAAACGATCACGCCGTCGGACAAATAAGTTGTAAAAAACCTGCCGTTGATATCTACAGAAGCCTTAAGAATTCTCTGAGAATAACCCCTGTCGAGCACAATATCATTAAGCGCGCATAATATTTTATCTTCGTAAAAAGCGTTCAGCATTATCCTCTCTTCTATGAAATACTGCCCTTTTTCGATCATTTTTATCCTGTCGATCATATCGTCTTCTTTTACATCCGCCAGAAATCCCAGTTTACCGTAATTTACGCCCAGAATAGGCTTTGAAAATTCTGCTGAATTTCTTGCAGTTTCGAGAAGAGATCCGTCTCCGCCCAAGACTATTATAACATCGGATTCTTTAATCAGCAACGGCTTATTTTTTACTTCAAACGATGAATCTATAGAATAGTCACTGGTTTTATTTATGGCAAATTCGTACCCGGTGTTCTTCAATTCGCGGAAAAGCTTAGTTATGCCCTCTTTATTATGGTCGGTCTTAAGATTGTCTATTATTCCGTATTTCATAAGGTCTCCATAAAAATATCCTGCAATTTAAAACTTTTTAAACCAAAAAGAAAGTATATATATTTCATTTGGATTTAGAGCTTATTTTTATTATATTAATAGGTTGCAGTCAAACTAAAGGCGGAGGGAGCGGGAACAATGACGATTTATTTTAGATTTTTCACTGTTCTTCTCTTATCGGTAAATGCATGGACTCAATACCCTTTACCTGCTGAAATAATTTTTGCGGATCAAAAAGTTCCACTCGATAAATTTGATGTAAAAGAAAGACTTCAGAAAACTTTCAATACCTTTACAATGGACAGGCGCGGCTTTTTTCAGAACCTGATAAACAAAAGTAATGAATTTATTCCTTACGCAAAAGAAATCCTTAAACAATGGGAAGTTCATGAGGACTTCGTATATATTATGCCTGTCGAATCGGAATTTGATACGAGAGCTTTTTCTCAGGCTAAAGCTTCCGGGCTGTGGCAGCTTATGCCGGCTACCGCAAAAATGTACGGCTTGAGAGTTGATGATTTTGCCGACGACAGAAATCTTCCCGACAGGTCAACTAAAGCTGCCGCTGAACATCTGAACATGCTGTCTCAGGTATTAAATAAAGATCCCTTTTTCATGATCGCCGCTTATAACAACGGAGATTCAAATATCAGAAATATGATAAGCGCTCAAAAAGTTTCTGATTTCTGGGAGGCACGATCAAATGCTGAAACTGAATTCTATGTCGAGAAGGTGATTATTTATAAACTCCTCATGTCTGATCCTGAAAGATACGGCTTTACAGAACCGCCGGAAACAGGAACTAAGACCTATGAACTATGCACGATCAGTATGGGATCGAACAATCTTTATTTTTCTGAGATATGCAGTATTCTCAATATCAGCTATAGAGAGCTTTACAAAGCAAATCCTCATATAAAATTCGGTTCTTACAAATCCGGCGGATATATAAGCAAATACACATCTATTGAACTTATGGTGCCTGAAAATTCATCCCCGAAACTGATATCTGAACTGCGTAAAAGAAATTTTTTGTCAGGCTCGCCCGAAAACTCTGTAGTCAGATCAAAAAAGAAATCAGGCGGAATTATTGAGGATGTATATGAGATCAGATATAATGAAAACATTGAAAGCGTAGCTTTTAAATACGGCGTTGACTGGAGAGAGATCGCTGAATTAAATAACCTGAAAATAATTAAACTTTCTTCGGGAATTGAGACTGCTGAACTTGGCAAAGGAATGAAGATAAGGATACTTCATTAATGGGTATTTCTAAAGAAATAGAAGGCAAGCTGTACGATGCCGCGATCAGGGCGAGAATGAATTCGTGCTCGCCTTATTCTGAATTCAAAGTCGGAGCGGCAATAATAACTCAGTACGGAAAAATATACAGCGGCTGTAACATTGAATCATCATCATTCGGCCTGACCATGTGCGCCGAAAGAAATGCTCTTTCGGCAGCTTTGTGCGAAGGAGAGAGGGTTTTTTCAGCTATCCTTGTAGTTGCCGATACGGAAAAACCGGTTTCTCCGTGCGGAGCATGCCGGCAACTGTTATACGACTACGCACCGGATATAACGGTAATTATGTCAAATTTAAAAAAAGAAAAATTGGAAATGAATATAAAAGATATGTTAAAGTATCCTTTCAGACCCGAGTAAAAGTTAAACAAGGAGAATTATATGTTTGAAGATCTTAAATGGCTCATCGAACTCCAGAAAATTGATAATCAGATCTACCAGCTGACAAGTGAAGAAAGAAACACTGAAAGCATGATCACGCGCATGAAGCATGAGATAGAGGAACTGACTCTAAACCGGGTCAAGCTTATAAGAAAACAGAGAGAACATCTTGAGGATAAAGAAACATATTCGACAGATATTCTTGACCATAAAAGAATTCTCGACCAGAAACAGATCGATCTTGATAATGACAAAAAAACTAAAAAAGAGCATATAAAAAGAGAAGTGAAAAAACTTGAAAAGGCGGTCGAAGTATTCGAGGAAAGAGTAGCTGAACTGACAACAGAGATAAAGCGGCAGGAAGATGAAATACATAATATTGACAAAAATGTAATAAAGATCGAAAAAAAGATAAAATCTGAAGATAAAAGCAAGAAAGGTATGTCAAAGGACAGTGCAAAAGCACTGGAAAAACTGATCAAAAAAAAGGAGAAGGTAGAAAAATCTATCAGGACACCTTTTCTTAACCATTATAACAGGATCATGAGGATCCGTAACGGGATCGCTATCACTTTCGTAACAGAAGAAGGATTGTGCAATGGCTGTAAGATACATATACCCTACCAGCTTCAGCAGAAAGTAAAACTGAAAGACGACTATAATATTTGCGAAGGCTGCGGAAGGATACTTGTTGATGTTGATATGTTAAAGAAATGATTAAAGAGTCCGTATCGGGAAACTATTCATTAACCGGATGCAGATTCGAAGAACTGAGCCGGCTGATCCTCGGTCTCGGCGGAAAGAAATACACTGCCGGACAGATCTGGAGTTGGCTTTATAGAAAAAATGTATTCAATATTGATGAAATGACCGACATTCCTGCAGGTTTCAGGTCACTTCTAAAAGAGAATTTTACAATAAGCCTGCCGGTTATAGAAAGATCTGAAAAAAGCTCTGACGGAACTGTTAAACTACTCCTGAAGCTATATGACGAAAATTTTATTGAATGCGTAATTATTCCTGAAAAAGACAGAAATACGCTTTGTGTATCGTCACAGGCCGGATGCAGGTTCAACTGTTCATTCTGCTCTACCGGAAAACAGGGTTTCAAAAGGAATCTAACCGCTGATGAAATTGTAGGCCAGGTACTACTGTCTTCCTCATATTCGGGCAACAGAATAACAAATGTAGTTTATATGGGGATGGGCGAGCCTTTTGACAATTACGATGAAGTTATAAAAAGCGCAGATATCCTGTCTGACGACTCGGGTCTCGCGATCGGAACTAGAAAGATCACAATTTCCACATTCGGGCATACCGATAATATAATAAGATTTACCGATGAAGATATCAGATATAAACTTGCTGTGTCGCTGCATAACCCCTTTGATGCTGAACGGGACAAAGTCATGCCGGCGAATAAAAAATACAGACTTAAGGAACTTTTTGAAGCTCTTGAAAGATATACAGACCGGTCGAACCGGAAAGTAGTATTCGAGTATATTCTGATGAAAAATTTCAATGACACTGAAAGACACGCCGCTGAGCTGGTAAGGCTTTTAAACAAACTTCCCAGTAAGCTTAATTTGATAAAATATCACGCTCAGAATGGCGGGAGTGATTTTCGTCCCGTGGAGGAAACGGCAGCGCTAAGATTCTACAATTTTTTCAGGAACGAAAAATTCCCGGTCGTCTTCAGGACTAGCAGGGGTGAAGATATTTCTGCCGCGTGCGGTCAGCTTTCAGCAAAGAAATTAGAAGAGAATTGAATTGAAAAAGGTCACAATAACACTATTGTTGGTAATTTTATCATGCGTTTCGGGAATATCACAAAACGATAGTATTTATGTATCTTACTCCGATTTTGACACATACAGAATTCTTAACGCAGGATTCAACTTTAATAATACAGACTCTTTGAGCGAATTCAGCCTTACAGGATCAAATTCAAGAACGAGTTATGAAAAATACTCAAAAAATGATATCGGAGTTGATGGCAACTTCTCGATAAGGCAGGGTAATTTCAGATTCGGAGGCCTGTTGTCGAACAAATACATCGCAAACAGCTCCCTTACCCGACCTACAGCAAATAATATAACTATTATGCCTCTTGCCGGATATGCCGCAAATGGAATTGAGCTTGAAATGGCTGCCGGTTATGTGGGCAAAGTTGATGAAATTGCCGACAAGCAGGGTGAGGGCGCTTCCTTTAAAGGAAGTTATATTCGCGACGAAACTTTAAGCGACCTGAATGCAGGATCAACACTGAAAATAGACAACCTTGACAGCGACCTGAATTATAACAGCAGTTCTCAGATCAGCTACATACAGACATTTGAAGGTGATTTCGGTAATTTTACTTTAACAGGAACCGGCGATCTGCATAAATATCATTTCTCGGATTATACACAAAACGAATTTAAGATCAAAAGATATGAATATGATCTTAAAACTGGATTTGTGTATATCGCTTCCGATAAAATCAGGAACATTTCCGCTTTGGGGTTTTATGCGCGAAATAAAGATTCTTATAAAAACAATTCTCTTCTGAGCTACAATTCAAATTCAGATCTGAGTATCTCGGATGAATTGATCTTCGACAATAAAAAAGTCACTTCCTCGCTAAAATTAGATTTCGATACCGGTAGCGATAATTATTCACTCGACTATGAAGAAAATGACAAATCTCTTTCCTTCTATAATATCTCATTAAGCTCTCAAACCAATTATAAGATCAGAAGTTACGTGTTCGGACTGTTCGGTAAGTACTTCAAGCATGAATATAAATCGCTTTCAAATTCAAACCTTGAGGACAGGGATATTTTAAAAATGATCATGAGGCCCGATGTAAGTTTTAGCCCTGACAGAAAATTAAGTATAGTCCAATCGTTCCCCATCGAGTATTACAGACTGATAAATATTTCATCCCAAAGAAGCGGAAGTAACTATATAGACAGGGTTGTAAACTCAGTTACGGACATCAGAAGCGTATTCACCGAAGAACTCTATATGACAGGTAAAATCCATTTGAGATCGTATTACAGATCCTATGATTACGACAAAACTTTCAGCAACAGCTTCGTTATAAAAAATTATTCTTTCGGTGATACTGTATCCTATAAATTTTCACCTGCTGTGTCTGCAAAATTCTCGGGGCGTTATATTTATGAAGAGACCGGAAATTTCAATTTCGTTGCTTTTACTGAAAATCCCCTAACATACAAGGATCATTTTTATATTTCCCTTTCTATCCTTTTGGGGCCGGCAAAAAGCTTTAGATTTTCTGCAGAATATTATTTCTATGAAATCGACAGTTATGATTTTAACCAGGATGATTTTAATAAGGATAAACTTTCTAGAGTTTATATATCGCACGGTCCTAAATTCGGAATAAATTATTCGATTAAAAATTTCATTTTTTTCTCAGGGCTTGAGATAGACAATTTTCGTTCAGAGGACAGCTTGTTGAAATTCAGAATTGAAAGCACTGTCAGCTTCGATCAGTGATCAGACTTAAAAGGAGCTTACTTAGATGTAAGCGGCTTGATAAATCGGGATAGCGAAGCTTGAGAATGCGGACAAAAAAAGGTATTCGATTTATTACGC
>DMTS01000031.1 GCA_003477045.1 Candidatus Delongbacteria bacterium | reverse complement strand
TCCGATCTGAGCGCTGTTGCCGACTGAGAACAGGCTAGAAAAAGTTATTCCCATCGGAATACCCTTTTCGATTATAAAAGCGGCCGTCGCACCTGAGCCTGAAACAAAATCGCAGCCTGCGGGGTCCAGCTTGGGAATAGGCCCTGCAAATATCCCGTTATAATGAGGAGTAAGAACTCCTATGCAGTTCGGTCCGATAAGTGAGGCCTTATATTTATTTACGACATCAAGTATTTCTTTTTCGAGTTTCTTACCCTCTTCGCCCATCTCGCCGAAGCCGGCTGATAGTACAATAAATGCCTTTGTTTTTTTATTTTTAGCTAGAAATTCAACATAACCTTTAACATGGTTTACAGCTACGGAAATAATAGCCAGTTCGACATCAGGAAGATCTTCCGGAGCCACGCATNNAAACTTTACGCGATCAATCCTAAAGAGGAGAAAGTTCAGGGCGTTAAATGCGTGGCTCCGGAAGATCTTCCCTTCCGGAGCCACGCATTTAACGCCCTGAACTTTCTCCTCTTTAGGATTGATCGCGTAAAGTTTTCCTTTATAATCGCCGAGAAGGATGTTGTACAGTACTTTTCCGCCCGGTTTTTTTATATTTTCAGACGCACCGATTACGACTATCGATTTCGGGTTAACGAGTTCTTTATTTATCATGGTTCCTTCCTCCGTTGAATGCTGTAATGTTAGCTTTAAATATATTTTCATTCGGTGATAATTTCTTTAATGCGCTGATCCAGATGCCTTCGGGTATTTTATTGAACGGTTCTATAGTTGAGAGCAGACCCAGAACGATGACATTTGAGGTTTTTCCCTGTTCATCCCCGAAACTTTTTGCGATATCTTCCGCATCTATCCTTATCGTTTTATACCCTTCTAAGATTCTGTCTATAACTTCATCTTTCGGATAATCGTGAATGCTTGTTCTCGGAGGCAGTGCTTTGTAGCTGTTCAGAATTATTGTTCCGCCGTCTTTTAACAGATCGAGGAACCCTTCTCTTAAAATTTCCGATCTTTCCATGACCACTATAACATCAACTGTGCCCGGAAGTAGAGTCGGTGAATGAACTGCACCGCAGGCGAATGTTGAGATAACCGGGCCTCCGAGCTGAGCCATTCCGTGCGTATCTCCTTTGACAATGTGAGAGTCGCCGTAAGGAGTATTGAGTGAAATTTCAGCAAGCACTTTTCCAAAGAAAAGATTTCCCTGTCCTCCTATGCCTCTGACAGCTACGCGCAATGATCCCGGAAGAGACTTCGGATCGATCTTACTTTCTTCGTATTTTCCGACTTCCGGCAGAGATTGAGCCTGCAACTTAGTTTCCTTGGTGATGAATTCTATAGCACCGAAAGGGCAGATTTGTTTACAGACCTGATCATGACCTGCGCAGTTAGTGCAGAGCTGAGTAAAATGAGGCCATTTATCCTCGTCGAATTCGATCCCCTGGCACATGTTGCACTTGCCGCAGCGTCTGCATTTTTCCCTGTTGAATTGAACTTTTCTGACTTTAGCCTTGTTCGCCACCTGATGTATGCACGGTCCCTCAAGAACCAGCGTGGTGTATTCGCCATTTTCAGCATCTGTAAGAGCCTGCGCAAGAACTTTCTCGACCTGCTTAAGGTCGTATGATTTCGCTACGACAACTTTCGCATGCTCAGCTTCAAGAGCCTTGACGAGATTGAATCTGTTCTGAACGCCTGCCAGATTATATTCCGAACTCGGCGCAGGCTGACCGCCCGTCATCGCGGTGATCCTGTTGTCGAGAATTACCTTCACGCCCGGAGTGTTTCTGAATACCGCGTTCCTTGTTGCGTCTAGTCCCGAATGGCATTCGCAGGAATCTCCGATGATGCTTATTGTTTTATGCGCATATTCGGGTCTTGAAAGAACAAATCCCTGTCTGACTGAATCGCCTGCTCCCATGCAGAGAACGGTATCGAGCGCGTTCATGAAGTATAGAAGAGTTGAGCATCCGATATCTCCGAATGATGCGTATATTTTTCCTGATTGCTTGAATTTATTAACCGTAAGTCCGAAAGCTTTATACGGACATCCCGGACAGATCGAAGGCGGCCTTTTTAAAGGCTCAGCTTCAATTTTCTTAGGCGTGAAGTCGCATTTTATCCCGAGCTTTCTGCAAAGATCGCTCAGAAGAAGTTCAGGCGTCCAGTTCGTTATAACTGAATTTTTCTCTTTCCCTATTACATTTATTCCTAAAAGACGGACTTTTTCTTCCAGGAATCTGTCGCCGTCCTCATATATTAAAATTTTACCTTTGATCTTCTTCGCGAAATCCAGAATATTCTTTTCCGGCACCGGGTATAGTGCTGAAAGAGTCATAAAGGACGGTTTGATTCCCAGCTGTCCAAGAACTTCTTTCAGAATTATAGTAGTCTCTCCGCTGACGATTATGCCTATTTCGCTCTCTACTGATATCGACTCGCTGACGAGCTGCGATCTTTCAAAATATTCCTGAACGGAAGGTATTCTTTTCTGCGTAGCTTCATCGTAGTTCCTGCGGGCGACGCCCGGCATGATTATCCACGACTTCATATCGGATTTCAGTTCCCTGGGAACTATTTTCCTCGGTTCCTTTGTCTGAATAAGTCCCTCGGAGTGAGCCAGTATGCCTGAAGCTAAAATCACGACCGGTGTCCTGAAATTCCTGCTGACATCAGCAGCAGTGAAAGCTATATCGTACATTTCCTGATGATCTCTCGGCTCAAGCACCGGAATCCTGGCTGAAGCGAAGAAATATTTCAGATCTATAACATGCTGAGTGCTTGACGGCACATAGTCTGTAGCGACATATAGTACAAATGCGCCTGCTTCAGCCGTATAAAATGCCGAAGTCGTTATCGGATCTCCGGCCTGAAAAGCTCCGGGCGTCTTCATCGTGACCACAGTATCGAATCCCGCTATCGAATGACCTATTCCGACAGCTACAGCTACGGCTTCGTTCACTGACCAGCCGACGTTTATTTTATTTTGAACTTTGCTAAGATATTTATCGATAACTTCAGTACTCGGCGTACCGGGATATCCGTCTGCGGCATGATAACCTGCATGAATTACTCCCAGCGCAAAGGCCTCATTTCCCTGAGCTATCAGCTTCGTTCCTTTTTCTGAGTTAACAATATTTTCAAAAGCGGACATTAGAACTCCGTTTTATTTATAGAATTACCATTCATAAGTTAAAGTGAGCTTATTTACTGACGGTGTGAGCTCAAGCTTATCCCCATCTTTAAACAAGTCCCTTTTGAAAGACTTGAATTGCGAATCAACATAGGCGTCTCCGGCTGATAAAAGCACTGCCCCTACGCTCATCCATATAAAATTATTTCTGTCGCTCTCATATGTATCCACATAAAATTCATATTCCGCGATACCATACAAATCGCCTGCTTCCCTGAAGTATTCCAGCTTGTCTTTTGCATCATTCAACCTGTCGTTCTGCTTTACTGCCCCGTAAATAAGTACTCCTTCAAGGATCGCATATACTCCGGCCTTAACATATCTGCCGTTATAAATCTGTCCTCCTCCGGGAAAGACAAAGGAAAGAAAAAGGGGAACTTTATGGTCCGGTTCCCCGATTTCGGCTTTCACGGTTGAGAATAAAACGCATATTGTCAGTATTATTCCCAGCTTGAATTTGATTTCTTCGCTCCTTACTGTAAAGTTTCTCCCATTGTAAAGATCGGTAGATAAATTGCGACCACGATACTACCGACCACAGCCCCCATAAATACGATCAGTAGGGGTTCCATTAGTGATGAGAAACCTTTCACTTTCATAGCCACTTCAGCATCATAGTACTCCGCGATTTTCTTCATCAGGTCATCTATTTTACCGGTTTCTTCACCTGTTTCAAGCAACTGGATAAAAACATCATCAAATCTATTTGTCTTTTTAAAAGACACTGACAGTTCGACTCCGGTGCTGACATCTACCGCTGCTTTTTTTAACGCCGCCTCATAAACTGAATTGTTAGAGACCTTGCTCGATATCTCAATTGATTCGAGCATCGAAGTGCCTGAACCAAGAAGCAGAGCTAAAACACTAGAAACTCTAGAAACAATTATCTGTCTGACAAGTTCTCCGAATATAGGTGCATTAATTATGAAGTTATCCCAAAAATCGCGTACTTTTTTAAATTTGAAGGCATATTTGATTCCATAAAATATACCTGCAAAACTAGCTAATAACAGGAAAAAATGTTCCTGGATCACTCCTGATCCGTCAACCAGGAGCTGTGTAGGGCCCGGAAGCTCTCCGCCCATTGATGAGAACAATCCTTCGAATACAGGTATTATCTTCCAGAGAATTACAAAAACTATTACACAAGTAAAAATAAGAACGAATTTCGGATACATCATGGCGGATTTTATTGCACCCTGCAGCGCAGCGCTCTTTTCCATATAACCCGCAAGAGATTTAAGTGCTTTGTCCAGGTTACCGGAAGCTTCACCGGCCTTTACGATGTTAACATACATCTGGTCAAATATTTTCGGGTGTTTTGCCAGAGCCTGTGAGAAATCTGATCCCGCGTTTATATCATCATAAAGCTGATTCAGAACGGCTTTGACAACCACATTCTTCTGGGAATCCGCGATGTTTTTTATACTTTTTGTCAGGGTTACTCCGGCGTTTAAAAATGTAACCATCTGATTTGTAAAAAATACTTTATCAGCCAGTGAGACCTTTGTAGTCAACATGGTTATTTTATCGTTTATCGCCTGAAATCCGCCGCCGGATTTCTGCATACTGATCTCGGTTATGCTCATCGGGATCATATTCTGCATCTGCAGCTTGTTCACCACATCAGTCTGTCCTCCCGCCATTATCTCGCCGGTCACCGTTTTACCGCCGATATCCTTCGCAACATATCTGAATTTTGGCATGATTTCACCCCTTATTTATTTAATTTAATTTTGCACCGAGTAATACAAAGCTTCCTCATAATCTATTGTGCCGGCTTTGAAATGCCTGATCGCGTCTTCTCTCAATGTCCAGTAGGTCCCTTCGGCTTTCGCTATATCACCGATCTCAAGAGCTGTTGCTCCACGCATTACAGCCGCGCTGATCTTTTTATTCATTTCCATCATTTCAATTATCGCGACTCGGCCCGATCTGCCCTTCCCTTTACAGTTGGGACAGCCTTCACCTTTGTAAAACTTACCATTCTCGATTTCTTCTTCTGTCAAACCGAGACCTATGAGCTGGCTTTTTTCGTATTTAAATTCTTTTTTACACATTTTACAAATCTTTCTTCCAAGCCTTTGGGCGAGGATTAGACGGATCACTGTTCCTATAAGGTAATCCTTTATCCCCATCTCAATAAAACGTGTTACTGTAGAGGGGGCATCGTTTGTGTGAAGGGTGCTGAAAACCAAGTGTCCTGTAAGTGCCGCCTCGCATCCGATATGTGCGGTTTCAAAATCCCTCATCTCTCCGATCAGTATTACATCGGGGTCCTGACGGAGTATCTGTCTCAGAGCCGAAGCAAAAGTCACATCCTGCTGGAGATTTATATTAACCTGGTTGATCCCTTCGTTCTGGATCTCGACAGGGTCTGCAACCTCAACGATATTTATATCAACATTCTTGATGTAGTTTACAGCGGAGTTAAGCGTGTTGGTCTTTCCTGAACCGGTTGGTCCGGTAACAAGTATTATTCCGTCCTGTTTTTTGATGTTTTTTATAAACAGTTCAACAAAAACAGGATTTTTACTAAAAATATCTTCGATAGGATACAATTCTTCCGTTTTTAGCAGACGGAGCACGATCTTTTCTCCGTGAACCGTAGGAAGCGTACCGACCCTGAAATCGATCTCCCTTCCCTTTAGTTTCAAACGGATCTTACCGTCCTGAGGACGCAACTTAACGTCAAGTTTCATAGTTTTTGTAAGAACTTTTATCCTTGCAGCCAATGAAGACTGAAGTTTCTTTGGAAGTTTTTCATATCCTGCGGGAAGGTAAAGGTCACCGTCCTTTCTGAACCGTATCTGAACATATTTTTCCTGAGGCTCAATATGAATATCTGAAGTTCCGTCCAGATCGGCTTTAGCCAGAATACTGTTCACCAGGTTTATGATCGGAGCAGAATCGGGATTATCCTCGTCTTTTATGTCCTTAATGTTAACTTCTTCAACGCTTGCGTCACCCTCCGCGAATATTTCACTTAGAGCAGAGTTCGCAGATGCTGAAGATTCGAGTTTTTTATAGAAAAGGTCGATCGCTTTATCTATCTTGTCTTTTGTCGAATAGACCGGTATTATCGACATCTGTGCTATCATTTTCAGGTTATCAGTCACGGCGAGATCGTCGGGATTGACCATCGCCACTTTTAACCCGTTATCTTCGATCGCCATAGGTATTAAACCGTGGAGTTTTGCGTAATCCATCGGAACTTTTTTAAGAGCATCTTCAGATATCTGGGTCATTGCTTTATCGTCTGCTATCGCATAGCCTTTCTGCTCTGACAAAGCGTTCACCAGACTGTCGGCCGTCATAAGACCCATCTCAACCAGAGTATCACCCAGCATTTTTCCTGTATCTTTCTGCTTTTGAAGCGCTTCGAGAAGGTCTTCTTCTGCAATATATCCGTTATCGATCAGGAACTGTCCGAAATAATTTCTCTGGTTACCGAACTCTTTTCTGACCATATCTGACATACCGGCTTCTGAAGAGTCGCCGCCTATTTTTGAAAGATGGTTTTTTATTTTTTCAAGAAGTTCGTCATTCTCGACAGGTTTAGACAGGAAGTCATTTATATGGCTTTCCGAAAAAGCTTTTATGGCAACATCCATATTACCGAACCCGGTAAGTATCATCGAAATTACTTTCGGATGAAGCTCCTTGATCTTTTTTATGGTTTCGATCCCGTCCATTTCCGGCATGTTCAGATCGGATACTATCAGGTCGAATTTCTGTTTTTTTGCCATCTGAAGAGCTTTGACACCCGTTTCGGCCTGAAAAGTATTTTTAAAACCCTCTGATATCATCAGGTCGTAATATGTTTCCCGCAATTCGTCATCATCGTCAATAATGATTATACTTGCATTATAAATATCATCAGCCATAAAACTACCCTTTATGTTTTTTTACTTTTCTATCTTATTCCCTCTCTGCTCATCAGATCCACTAGAACGCTTATTTCGGTATTACAAGCATGGATAGCAGTTTCTTTAGTTATCATTCCTTCTTTAACCAGCTGTGTCAGATGCTGGTTGAAAGTCATCATTCCGTACTTCTGACTGACCTGGATTATACTGTCGAGCTGATGTACCTTATTTTCCCTGATCAGAGAGTTGATCGCCGGAGTTCCGATCATGATCTCACAACCCAAAACCCTTCCCCCGCCTACTTTAGGCAGAAGTTTCTGTGTAACTACGCCCTGCATCATCATACCGAGCTGAGTTCTTATCTGCTCCTGCATATTTTCCGGGAAAGTATCAATGATCCTGCCGATAGTTTGCGCACAGGAGTTAGTATGAAGCGTAGTCATTACTAAATGTCCGGTTTCAGCGGCCCTTAACGCAAGCTCCATAGTCTCTCTGTCTCTCATCTCGCCGACCAGAATAACATCAGGGTCCTGCCTCAGAGCTGCTCTCAGTGCATCCGGAAATTCCCTGAAGTCAGTGCCGAGCTCTCTCTGGTTGATGATGGCTTTTTTTGACTTATGCAAAAACTCGATAGGGTCTTCAATTGTTAGGATATGGAGAGGATATTCACTGTTGATCTTATCGATCATAGTTGCAAGAGTTGTTGACTTTCCGGATCCTGTCGGACCGGTCACAAGAACTATACCGTTTGGTTTGTCGCACAGGGTTGAAACGATAGACGGTATTCCCGCCTCGTCAAAAGACCTTATATCGTTCGGTATAGCCCTGAACGCTATCGAAATAGCCTCTCTCTGGCTGTACACATTCACCCTGAATCTTCCAAGATTCCTTATCCCTGTCGATAGGTCAACCTGGAGCTTTTTTTCAAATTCATTCTTCTGATATTCATTAAGTACACTATAAGCTATTTCTTTTGTTTCTTTAGGCATAAGCACAGGCCTATTTAGCCTTACCAGATCGCCGTCGATCCTTATTACCGGCGGGCTTCCCGCGCAGATATGAAGGTCTGATGCTCCTTCCTGAATGGTAATTTCGAGTAACTCAACAATGTCCGCCATATAATCTCCAAATTTTCAAGTAATTTGTCTTGTAATGAAGCTAATCAGCAGTTTTTAACTGATAAGATAAAAAAATAAATGTAATTCATTTCAAAGTCAAGCATAAAAATAATTCTTTTATTGTTACAGTTTCAGCGAGATAACTTACGATCCCGATGGCTATAAGGTAGTTAAAATTCTTCCCGTATGCAAAAGAAAAGGGGGTCACTTCAGAACTGCCCCCTTTTCTTTAAAAAATTTAATTGTATCGATTCTTACTTTTTAACCGCTTTTTTACCGAGTTTGAATTTTTTTACGAATTCGTCGATCACTTCAGTAAGGTTAGGAGTTCCGATCTCCTGAAGATCATATCCAACTTTAACTGTAGGTTTTTTAATTTTTACGATCCTGTTCAGATCTATCGGAGTTGCGATAACAACAGCGTCGCACGGAGTGTTGTTGATAGTTTTTTCAAGATCTTTTACCTGTTCTGCGCCGTAACCCATTGCAGGAAGTAAAGTGCCGATATTTGGATAAATCTCGAATGTTTTTGCAAGCTTGCCTACTGCGTAAGGTCTCGGATCAACAAGTTCTTTAGCGCCGAATTTTCTTGCCGCTACTGTTCCTGCTCCGATCTTCATGTGACCGTGAGTTAATGTCGGTCCGTCTTCTACTACAAGAACTCTTTTTCCTTTGATCAGTTCAGGTTTGTCAACTGTTATCGGAGAAGCTCCGTCAATAACGATAGCGTTAGGATTGATCCTCTGAATGTTTTCTCTTACTGTCTGGATGCCTTCAGGAGAAGCGCTGTCCATTTTGTTGATCACAATAACGTCAGCCAGTCTTAATGTTGCTTCGCCGGGATAGAAGGTAACTTCGTTGCCTGCTCTGTGCGGATCGGCCACAGTTATCATAAGGTCAGGTTTGTAGAATGAAAAATCGTTGTTTCCGCCGTCCCAAAGTATAACATCAGCTTCTTTTTCAGCTTCTCTTACGATAGCTTCGTAATCAACGCCTGCATATATCACATTTCCGCGGACTACGTGCGGTTCGTACTCTTCCATCTCTTCGATAGTACATTTATGTTTTGCAAGGTCAGCTACTTTTGCGAATCTCTGAACTTTCTGCTCAACTAAATTACCGTAAGGCATAGGGTGTCTTATCGCAACGACTTTGATCCCTTTTTCCATAAGAAGTTCTACGATCTTTCTTGAAGTCTGGCTTTTCCCTGCTCCGGTTCTTACTGCGCCTACTGC
>DMTS01000189.1 GCA_003477045.1 Candidatus Delongbacteria bacterium | reverse complement strand
GCTAATAAAATATCTTCTGAGACTGTAATATTTGTTTTGCAAATCTTATCAATAATTCTCCCTTCGTAATATTTAATTGCATCTTCTTGTGATTTATTTAAGAAAACCCATTTTATTTTTGATATGAATTCTTTAAATTTTTTTGACTTTAAATACTTAATCAATAAGGACTTCTTATCCTGTTTTAACTTAATATCATTATTTATATATTTTTCCAACAATTCTTGAGTATTTTCATGGATTTCCTTAGTGATGGATTTTTTCTTACTCCATTCTAATAATATTTTACCTGCTCTGGGTTTGGGGTTTGTATTAGTTTCAAAAATAAAAACGCACTTTCTTTTTGCATATTTCATATTCAATAAGAAAAAATTATACAAGGTTTTCTTTATTTCAATACTATTAAAGCTAAATTTTTCAGTATAACATTTAACTTGAACAAAAGTATAGTTTTTATTCGAATTATTAATGATAAAGATATCGTCTTCTCTCTCACAAAAAACATTCGTTTTAGAATCTTTACTCTCGTAAATATCTAACCATTTATCTAATGTTATTAAATATTGAAAAAGTATTCCTTTATGTAATGAAGGAGAATCGGTATCTTTCTTTAAATTAACTGGTTCAATCTTTTTCATGATTTTCTCCTAAATTTAATTCTCTTTCCTACAAACTCCCCTCAACCACCTTAATCTCTTCATCCGTCAGCTCGTAGAGCTTGTAAACCATTTGATCTATTTCCGCATCGGTTTTTCTAATTTCTGCCTGCAGGTCATTGATCTCTTTCTTGTACTCGTTGAAATATTCTTCCCATTCGTCCTGCTGTTTGAGAGTAGGGGAGACCTTCTGTTTTTTTAGTTCAGCTAAGAATGTTTTGAAATCGTGATCGTGGAATGATTCTAATTTTGTGCTTATTTTTTCTAAAGCGAAATTAGATTTGATTCTGCTTTGGAATTTATTCATTTTTTCTTGTAGCTGTTTGTTCAGTGAATGCATAATTTTTGCTAATGGAGTAATCTTGTTATTTATAGCTTCGTTAACATTTGCTATGGGTAAATTCTCCATAAAGTTTTTATAAGTGAACTCGTATGTATTTCCGAGAAGTTTCGGAAATTTGTTCTTAACGATAAAGTAAATTAGTTTCGAGTTCAAAACAGCTAGTAAATGGTAATCTTCTAGAGGAATTATAAAGCATTTTTGATTTGTGTAAAAACCTTCTAAATCCATAACAAAACGGTTCGATTGAGCCATGTTAGCATAGATAATTTTTGGTTTTTCGAATTGTGCATAGTAAGCAATGACATCTTGAATTTCGTACCAAGAATAACTACCCGGTTTTCGACCTCGTACATCTCCCACTTGTTTTGGCTTTAAATCATCATAAAAATTTAATAAATATTTTTTAATAGCTTTGTAATTTTCAATATTTATACCTCTTCTCGTGAAAATTAAATACTTGTTTTCTCTTTCGAAAAAATATCTACCAATGTTCCGCCCGATAAGTAAAGGTTTGATTATCTCATTTGAATTTATATCTTCTGCAATTAAATCTTGTCTAGTTTTTTCGTCAATTACAAAAGCATCATTATAACCAGTTAAAACACCTCTATAAACATTGTCTTTTATATATGTTTTTAATTTGCTTCCAGTGTTATTTATTTTATTTATTAGACTTTCAACATTTTCTTTTTCGAATGTCCATTCTTTAGCAGTAAAACTCTCTGAATTTACATGGTTGCCATATTGAAAAACTAAGGTGTTTACATCCGTTATATATAATCTTTCTTTAAGCTCAAAAAACAATACTTTTTCTTTATTACATGGCTTTGTTTTCCTAAAGGTAAGTATGGCCGTATATGTCGTAGCACCCTCAAAAAATTGTGATTCACCAAAATTCAATAAATTGATTATCTTAGTTTTTTCAGATAAGAAACCTCTTAATTTTTCAGCATAACTTGTGCGAGTAAATTTATTACTTGATATAAAACCCAGAAGACCGTTACTTCTTAAGACATTATAGCCTAATTCATAGAAATAAATATATAAATCTGCTGATGCATTTGATGTGATGTATTTCTTATTTAGATATTCTTTGTTTTTGATCAGTTCTTGTCTCACATACGGCGGATTGCCGATGACTGCATCGAAGCCTCCGGCTTGCATGATGTCCTTGAATTCTTTGTGCCAGTCGAAAGCTTTGTCGCCTGCGACTTTGGGGTCGTCTATGAGGGAGTTTCCGCACTTGATGTTGTTGTTCAGATCGGAGAGTTTTCTGTCTTTGCGGGCTGTGTGGAGCCAGAGGGAGAGCTTTGCGATCTCTACGCTTTCGTCGTTGATGTCCACGCCGTAAAGGTTGTTTTCGAGTATTGTCTTGTCGGTGTCGAACAGGCGCAGGGGAGAGCCGGTGAGTTCTGCGATTATGTCGTCTATGGTTTTGTGTTCCTGTATGAGGAAATTTAGTGCCTGAATGAGGAAGGCTCCGCTGCCGCAGGCGGGATCGAGTATTTTTAATGAGAAGAGCCATACTTTGTATGCTTCGAGCTTGCTGAAGAGTTCTTTGCCTTTTTCGGTGAGGAATCCGTTGGTTTTTCTATAGGCTTTTTCGTCGAATTCTATGGTTTCTATGCCGAGTTCTTTCCTTTTTTCGCGGCAGAGTGTTCCTACTGTGTGCTCAACTATGTACTGCGTGATGTATTTTGGCGTGTAATAAACTCCGTCCTTCTTGCGTTTGCTTTTGGCTTTATCGGTTTTTATGCCTTCGATCTCTGCGGTTATTTCCTCTATCTCCGAGAGTGAATGTTCAAAAATGTGTCCGAGTATGTTTACATCTATTTCAGTTACATAATCGTAGGATGAAAGCTTCCAGAGGTGGTCTCTTAATATGCCGTCTGAAATTTTGAGGCTGTCCAGGATGTCATCGGGCAGGAATAATCCTCCGTTGTATGCCGGAATGTTCTCTTTTTGATTTCCCGTGTTCATGTAGCCGAAATACTGCCTGCATATATCATAAAGGGGCTTGTATGAGTCCTCGCTTTTTAAGACATCGAACCGCGTGATCATCCTCGCTGTCGAATTGGGCGGTAAAAGTCCTCTGTCCTCTGCGAAAAGTATGAAAAGAAATCTGTCTATGAGCTTTTGGGATTTTTTGAACAGCGTGAGTTTGTCATACTGCGGATTGTTATTCGTCATATCGGAGAAAAGGTTCTTTTTAAAGCTTGAATAATCGCTGTAGAGCTTGTTCGAGACCGTCTCCTCATGGAACTTCGTTTCTTCCTTTAATTTCGCCGGAATGTCCGAAAAGATGCTTTCTTTGTTCAATATAAGATATAGAAGCTCAAAATCATCCCTGCCGAGCTCGAAAAGGTTAAATTCCTCAAAATCAACTTTGTTGTCTATATAGAACCTGAGCTTGTGAAAGTTCGATGTGATGACATATTTACAGCCTTCCTGACTGTTCTTGTAGCCGAAAGCCTGTTCGGTGAAGCTTCCCATATCCTTCGTTTTCGTGTCCTTGAGTTCGATCACGGCCGTGACTTTCCCGTCCTTTATGATAGCACCGTCAGCTTTCTTTGCATCCGTCTGATTCTTTTTCTCTCTAACGAGGTCGTGCTCTTTGCTGTCGATGTTCAGTTTATAGCCCAGAACATTCACGAACAGGTCTCTCAGAAATCCGTCCTGATATTCCTCTTCCTTGACAGACTTGATGATCTCTATCTTTTCTGCTGTGAAAGTATCCTTATAATTGCCGAAAGCCTTATCGAGTTTAGCTTTGTCGAGATTCTTCAAATATTTATTTATAACCGACTTCTGAAATATAGACACAATTTGCTCCATGATATTTGACATAGGGATATTAAGAAAATATATTAATAAAAGCAAAAGGGAAGTTGACTTTTAAAGAATAACTTGGTAATTTTTATACAAAATAAAACGGGGCTTATAATGAGAAAGATAATATTTGTAATTTCTTTGTTTACAACAATTCTATACGCTGATTTTACTGAAATCTCCACAGCTCTACCCGATATCTGCTTCAGCAATGTCGCGTGGGGTGATTATGATAGCGACGGTGATCTCGATATTTTAATGACCGGAGAAACGGATAGTTCATATGTTTCAAGAGTATATCGAAACGACGGTAGCAATGTTTTTACCGACATCGAAGCCGGATTACTTGGTCTCACCAGAGGTAAAGATGCAGCCAGATGGGGTGATTATGACAACGACGGTGATCTTGATGTGTTAATATGCGGTACTTTTTGGGATTATAATATTGGAGAATCTGTTGAGATCAGCAGAATATACAAAAATGAAGGAAATGATGTTTTTACAGATATAAATGCGGGATTAATAGGTGTTGATATGGGATCAGTGGCATTCGGGGATTATGACAATGACGGGGATTTAGATGTATTGATTTCAGGAGTAACTTCTGTTAGTAGCGTAGAAATAACCACTATTTATCGGAATGACGGCGGTGGGACATTTACTGATATCAATGCTGGATTAATAGGAGTTCAACAAGGAACTTCTGCATGGGGAGATTATGATAATGACGGCGATCTGGATGTGATAGTCACGGGATATGACTATACCGGGGGTGATTGGATAAACTACGGTAAAATTTATCGTAACGAAGGCAATGGAATATTTACTGACATAAATGCTGCTGTTCCATATATCGAAGACAGCTCCGTGTCATGGGGCGATTATGATAACGACGGTGATCTTGACCTTTTCATGACAGGCTTAGCAGAATCAAAATCTGTTTGGATGTCTGACATTTACAGAAATGACGGCAACGGGATCTTTACCAGGCTTAACGCCCCTTTTACTGATGTAAGACTCGGATCTTCAGCTTTTGGTGATTACGACAACGACAGCGATCTCGATATTTTAATGACCGGAACAACAAGCAGCGGCAATATCGGAACAAA
>DMTS01000098.1 GCA_003477045.1 Candidatus Delongbacteria bacterium | reverse complement strand
AGTCCGGGAGTTTCAGTGTGTTTCAGCACTTTGATCCTGTTGATCTTAAACTGTGAATCTGTACACACCATAGTTTCTACTACTCCGGAGAATCCCGATCCTTTAGCCAGAAAAATATAGGCTATATGGTTGGAAGCAGATTCATTTTCTTTAACTTTGTAGAAAAATTCGAATGAACCTTTCTGTATTTCCAGACTGTCTTTCTCATAAAATACCGTGCCTATTTTATCTTCGGGAACAAGCCCGTTAAGAACATATTCTCTTGCTTTTGTCTCGGTTTCAGCCTTCAGTTTTTCAATAGCCGGCTTCGTAAAAGAGTTGTAGAAAGCCAAAGTTCCTGCAGCTATTCCGGCAACAAGAAAAAGGATGATAGACAGTTTTAAAATATTTCCCATACTTTCTCCTTTTATGCTTTCTTTGGTTTAACAAAACCGAATTTCTTCGGAACTGTGAATTTATTTATCAGCGGAACAAGGCAGTTCATTATTAATATAGAATAAGAAACGCCTTCAGGATAACCTCCCCATACACGGATCGATACGGTTAGAAATCCCAGCCCGAGCGCAAATATTATATTTCCGTTATTTGAAATTGGCGATGTGACCATATCCGTTGCCATATAAAACGCTCCAAGCGCAAGTCCGCCTGCAAGAATGTGGAAAACAGGATCGTATCCCATCAGCCATGTCATAATAAAAACTGTGCCGATGTAAAAGAACGGGACTCTCCAGTTGACTAATCCGAGGATAATAAGTGCTATAACTCCGATTAAAAGAGCCATGAATGATGTTTCACCGATACAGCCTGAAACATTACCTATAAAAAGTTCCCAGTAGCCTACACCTTTTTCAGCGAGTATTTCAACGGTTTCTTTAGTACTTCCGTCCTTTAATGCTGTTTTTACCAGATTCAACGGTGTAGCTGAAGATATCGCGTCCATCGTTTTGCCGGTATAAGGCTCTGTCCAGAATTTATTTGAAGTCATTTCTACAGGCCACGAAGCCAGCATGAAAGCTCTTCCGATAAGAGCCGGATTGAAAATATTATAACCGAGTCCACCGAAAGCCTGTTTAGCGATAGCGATAGCGAATACCGATCCCAGCATGACTATCCACCACGGAATATTCGCAGGCACATTGAACGCAAGCAGAATACCTGTCAGAATTGCGCTTCCGTCATAAACTGTGACCGGTTTTTTTCTGAACTTCTGAATCGCGGCTTCCGTTATCACCGATGAAACTATGGCGACAAGGATCAGAAAAATAGCTCTGAATCCGAAGAACCAGTACGAAGCGAAGATCGCGGGTATGAGTGAAATGATCACGATATACATGATCTTTGCGATCGAACTTTTGTCCCTGATGTGCGGATTTGCCGATACTATTAGCATTTTATCCATCTATAGACCTTCTTAAATTTATTTTTTTCTCTTCATTTCGGCTATTTTAGCTTTTCCGATATTGAAATAATGTACAAGATTTCTCTTGGCGGGACATACATAAGCGCAGGTTCCGCACAGCATGCAGTCCAGGATCCCGAGTTTTTCAGCCTGTTCGAATCTTTTGTACTGAACGTTCATCTGAATTTCTGTCGGCACAAGTTTTAAAGGACATACCGAAACGCATTTACCGCATGAAATACACGGCTGTTCTTCATAAACGGCCGCATTCTCTTTGCTCAGGCAGAGTATTCCTGAAGTACCTTTGTGAACCGGAGCTTCCATTGAGTACATTGCCGCACCCATCATCGGCCCGCCGTTAACCACTTTGTAAACATCCTCTTTTACTCCGCCGCAATATTCAATAAGCTCTGAAGTGGGAGTTCCAATTTTGGCAAGAAGATTTTTAGGATTGGTAATAGATTCGCCTGTTACCGAAACAATTCTCTCATAAAAGGGTTTATTTAGTGCAACAGCTTCATAAACGGCATTCGCTGTTCCGACATTGGATACGACAACTCCGACATCCATCGGAAGTCCGCCCGAGGGAACTTCTTTTCCTATCGAAGCGACTATTAGCTGTTTTTCACCGCCCTGAGGGTATTTAACTTCGAGATCTATTACTTTTATATTCTGCATTGAGGCTGTTTTATCTTTCATGATCTTGATGGATTCAGGTTTGTTCTTCTCAATACCGATAATGCCGTTTTCAGCATTTACGACCTTCATTATCAGCTTCAATCCTTCAATAATAGTTTCAGGACTTTCCTGCATAAGCCTGTCATCGGCCGTAAGATAAGGTTCGCACTCTACACCGTTAAGAATTATATAGTTTATCTTTTTTTCCGCAGGCGGAGATAACTTTACATGGGTCGGAAATCTTGCACCCCCCATTCCTACTACTCCTGCCGCGGCAATCTTATTTCTGATCTCATCGGCTGTCAATTGAGAGTAATCAACTTTTTCGCCTACTCCCCCATACATTTCGCCCTTTCCGTCGCTTTCGATAATAACCGCGTCAGTCTTATTCCCTGCAGCATCAGTGATCTTTGCAATAGCCTTGACTTTTCCGGAAATCGAGGCATGAACAGGAACAGACATAAATCCATCGGCTTCCGAAAGCGGCTGACCGACCTTAACCTCGTCTCCAACGGCTACGATAGCTTTAGATGGTCTGCCACCCTGATGAAGATGTATCGCCGCTATTTTGGGGCTCGGCATCTTTTCGATCGGCATTTTTTCTGAAAAGCTTTTGCCGTCCGGAGGATGGTACCCGCCACTGAAAGTGTATTTCATTGAAAACCCTCTCCTTGATTTATTTCAACGCGGGAAAAATAAAAATGATTTGCATATTAGTCAATTCCTTTTGTTATTAAATTAACTGACAGTTTTCCGAAATAATGACTTCGATTTTGAAAATAAAAGTGTTTTAAATTCAGATAAATATTCTTATAATTCCCAAATCGTTGAACTAAAAATAATAAAGGACGATGTAATGAAAGTCGCAATATACCCCGGAACATTCGACCCTTTGACGCACGGACATCTTGATCTGATCGAACGGGCATCCAAACTTTTCAGCAAACTGATAGTTGTTGTCGGAGAAAATACGGCAAAAAAACCTCTCTTTAATGTAAAGGAAAGGGTTTACATGATCGAACAGTCCATAAAGCATCTTAAAAATGTCACAGTTGATTCCAACTCGGAACTGACCGTTGAATATGCAAAGAAACATAATGTAAATATTTTAGTAAGAGGTGTCAGGGCGTTTGCGGATTTTGAATATGAACTGCAGATGGCCCTTATGAACAGAAAGCTGGACGAGAACATAGAGACCGTGTTCCTTATGCCTAAGAACGAGTATTCATACCTGAACTCTTCATTAATTAAAGGCATAGCCGATTTCGACGCCGACATAAAGAATTTCGTACCGCCGGTTGTCATCAAAATGTTCAAAAAGAAAAGAAAGGAGAAGTAAATAAAATGGACGAAAATTTAGAGTTACAAAAAAATAGAGAATTTGAAATTCCATTGAGTGATTTGATAATTATATTATGGCGTAATAGGATTGTGATAATATCAATTACGCTTGTTTTCGCGTTGGTGAGTATTATATACTCTTTAGTAGTTGATGAACAATTTCAGGTAACCTGTTTACTTAACCCTTCGGAACCAAGTAGTGAGATCCTACTAAATCCAAATGCTACTTTTAGTGGTTTTTCATTTGATAAAAAGGTAGAAACTCCTGTTGTGAAATTAATTCATTTGAATTTAGATTCTAGAGATTTCCTATTGAATTTTTATGAGAAATATTCCTCAAACAAAGCTATATTCGGTGACAGAATGTTAAAGATACGAGATAGAGAAGACCTGACAGAAGAGGAAAAAGAACTCCATATGAAAGATAAATTTATTGAGATCATGAAAAGTGAAGTAATTCAATTCTCAATTAATTCTATCAATAACATCGTTCAAATATCCGTAAAATCAACTGATAAATATTTAGCTTATGATCTACTCAATGAAATTATACTTAGACTTAAAATTTTTATCAAAGAACAAAATGTAAATGTTCTAAAGGATGAAATTGAGTTTTATACAAATATTTTATCAGAAGTATCTGATATAAAGATCCAAAACTCAATAAATCAACTACTTGCTGATAAAATAAGAAAAAGTTTTGAAATATCATCTTCTCTATATTCTGTTGTAGAATCTCCTTTTGTACCTTCACAAAGGATATTTCCCAAAAGAAAAATAATCGTAGTTGCTTTAACTGCGATCGGCTTCTTCGTAAGTATAGTCACTGTATTTTCTTTGCCTTTTGTATCCAACTTAAAAAAGAAGTTAAAAGAAAATGCATAAAGGAAACATATACAATCTCATCATTTCATATCTTGGATTGATAATAGGATTTTTTGATAACATCTTCAGAGCAAAAGCAATTACAACAGAAGAATACGGTTTGTTTACTACAATTATTGCNNGTAGCAGGGATAATACAATACTTTACTGTCCTTGGAATACCTAATGTGATTTTAAGGTTTTACCCTAAATTCGAATGCAGAGAACAAAAAAATGGATTTTTAATTTTTTTTACGGGTATAATGATATCTGCAATAATCATTGTTTCACTAATATTCATACTCATTAAACCGTATGTTTTAAGTCTTTATAACAACAATGATCAATTATCAGCTTTCTATTACCATATAGTTTTAATAGTTATAGCTAATAGCCTGATGTCTCTTTTTGACATGATATCACAGGTAACATTTAAATCGATTGTTTCAAGTATTATTAGGAATCTCTTTTTCAAAACAATTCATTTATTATTACTTTTTGTAATATTTTATTGGAGTTTACAATATTCATTATATGTCGATTTATTCGTATTCCTAAGTTTTTTGACATTGATTCTATTATTTTTCAATGTTAGACAACATGTTGATTTTAAACATTTTAGCTTCAGTTTTATAAATTGTAAATTTTTAAAAGAATGGTTTAAATATGGCTCCTTTATGCTGCTTGCGATCCTCTCGGGGGGATTAGTTTATCAAATTGACAAATTGATGATAGGTTCTTACATCAATTTTACAGAAGTCGGTATTTATAATTTATCTATGACATTTGCCTCAACTCTCCAATTAATTCCTTCATCTTTTTCAAGGATAACACTTTCCGAAATATC
>DMTS01000150.1 GCA_003477045.1 Candidatus Delongbacteria bacterium | reverse complement strand
GGAGAACCTGTCTATAAATACAAATCTATTTACGACCTGCCAAGATTAGAAGGTTATACTATGTATGATACCGATGAAAACGGTACTGTTCTGCATTCAATAAGATATATTGATCCGGTACTTACAGACGGGGATAATTCCGGCGATATTACAAGAAAGACCGGTTCAGTGGCTACCAGATATGTAGCTGACGGAGATCAGTACAGAACGGCATTCTTCGCTTTCCCGCTGTTCTACATGAACAACACGAACGGGGAAGTATCAGACATGTTCAATGCCATGATAGACTGGTTCGATCTTGAAAAAGATCCGGTCGTAAGTTGGAAATAAATTGAATTTATATTCATAATCATTGTTTTAAAAGCTGATATTCTGTATATTACTTAGTTAAGTAATGTAAGGATTCTGCTTTGGGTTTAAAATTTTATATAGAGACATTCGGCTGCCAGATGAATGTATATGATTCCGAGCTTGTCGCAAGCATTCTGAAAACTGCCGGTTATGAACAGTCTTTGAACATTCACAAGGCTGAGGTACTTTTCGTGAACACCTGCGCGATCAGAGAGAAGGCTGTAGAAAGGGTTATCAACAAGATGCATCAGTATGCTCATCTCAAAGTAAAGAAAGGAAAGGTAAAGGTCGCAGGCATTCTGGGATGTATTCCGCAATATTCATCGGACAGGCTTAAAAAAGAGTTGCCGTTTTTAGATATACTATCAGGCCCGGATAATTACGACAAGCTTCCGCAGATGATAAACGATTGTTTGAAAAGTAAAAAAATGCAGGAAAATTTGGTATTGGATAAGGAGCAGAATTACGAAGATATCCTGCCGTTCACAGAAAATAAGCATTCAGTTTTCGTTACTGTCATGCGGGGATGCAATAATTACTGCTCATACTGCGTGGTTCCCTATGTCAGAGGCAGAGAAAGATCCAGAAGCGTAAAATCGATATTAGCCGAAGTTAAAAATGCTGTTTCAAACGGTGTCACTGAAGTCAATTTATTAGGTCAGAATGTAAATTCATACAGCTCTGAAGGAATCAATTTCGCGCAGCTGTTAAATAAAGTGTCCGAAGTTGAAGGACTAGAAAGGTTAAGGTTCGCGACTTCTCATCCCAAAGACATCTCTGACGAGCTAATTCTGATCATGGCAGCAAACCCCAAAGTGTGCAAGCATCTTCATCTTCCTTTTCAGGCAGGAAGCAATGATGTTCTAAAACGGATGAACAGAGGTTATACAAGAGAAGAATATCTTTCTAAAATAGAAAAGATCAGAAAAATAATCCCGGAAATAGCTATAACTACCGATATCATAGTCGGTTTCCCTGATGAATCTGATGAGGATTTTGAACAGACTCTTGATGTTATGAAAAAAGCCGGATTAGATAATTCGTTCATGTTCATATATTCGGAAAGGGAGCTAACCCACGCAAAGAAGAATTTTAAAGATAATGTGCCTAAAAAAGTAAAAGCTGAAAGACAGAAAAAAGTCATAGAACTTCAGAAATCGCTTTCAATTGAACAAATCGGCAGTGATGTCGGTAAAACAAAAGAGGTTCTGGTCGAANNACAAATCGGCAGAGATGCAGGTAAAACCAAAGTGGTTTTGGTCGAATCGGTAAGCAAAAAAAGAAAAAGCGAACTGATGGGCAGAACTGAGCAGAACAGGATCGTGATATTCGAAAGAACGAATGATGTTGCCGAAGGGGATTATGTAAATGTCCTTATCATCCGCGCAGAGGGCTTATCGCTGTTCGGAAAAATCGTAAACAACGGAGAAGGGAGTAAATAATGTATTATTTTAAAAAGGTTATCGAGCTTGCGCTGCTTCTGGCCATCATATGGCTGAGTATAGAAAATTATACCGTAAAAGTGTCGGGACTGATGGTGTTCGGCTATGAGATAAAAGATACTTCTGTCGTATTCGTAGTTTTTACCGCTCTTATTTCCGGAGCTCTGATCTCAGCATTCTTTTCTGCGCTTAAAGAATGGAAAATTGTGCGGGATAATAAAAAAACCGTCAAAGACCTGAAAACCAATATCAAAGAGCTTGAAGCCAGACTCAATCTGGAGAGTTCGGAATTGAAAAAAGAAATATTAAGCCTTAAGGAAATCGTAAAGAATGGAAAATAAGGTTTACGACTATCTTGTGATCGGAAGCGGCGCGGCGGGATTATATTTTTCTATTCTGGCCTCTGAACGCGGAAAAGTCCTTTTAATGACGAAGAACTCGCTGAAGGATTCGAATACATATTACGCTCAGGGCGGGATAGCGGCGGTTGACAGGGGGTCAGATTCGTTCGAAGAACATATTAAAGACACTCTGACAGCAGGGGATGAGCTTTGCAACCCGAAAGCGGTAGAGATAATAGTAAATGAAGGGCCTGAGATAATTCACGACCTTATAAAAAGAGGAGTAAAGTTCACAAAAGACGAGGGTAAAGAAGAATACTCGCTGCACAGGGAAGGCGGACATTCTGAAAGCAGAGTGTTCCATTTTAAAGATATTACAGGCAAAGAGCTTATCAGAGCGCTGACAAAGAGTGTAAAAGAAAATAAGAATATTACGATCTACGAAAATATGATGAGCGTGGATCTTCTTACGGAGCACCAGAAGATCAGGCAGCCTGAAGATGAAAAAAATCCGACATGCTATGGCGTTTACGCTTATGATCTTAAAAGAAATAAAATACATAAAATACTTTCAAAGTCAACCATTCTGGCTACAGGCGGTTCAGGTCAGGTTTATCTTCATACATCAAATCCGGCAGTAGCGACAGGGGACGGGCTTGCAATGGCTTATAGGGCAGGCGCGACCATTTCCAACTTAGAGTTCTATCAGTTCCATCCGACGACACTTTACACGGAGAAGGAAAAGGAAAGCTCGTTTCTGATTTCGGAAGCGGTTAGAGGATTCGGAGCCGAGCTCAAGACCAAAGACGGCAAAAAGTTCATGCAGAAATACCACCCTTTAAAATCGCTTGCTCCGAGAGATATTGTGGCAAGGGCGATCGATACCGAGATGAAAAAAAGGGGAGACGATCATGTTTATCTTGATGTGAGTAATTTCCCTGCAAAAAAGATCATAAATTCATTTCCGAACATATACCACAAATGCCTTGAAGAAGGAATTGATATCACAAAAGAGATGATACCCGTAGTTCCGGCAGCGCATTATCAGTGCGGCGGGATAGAAACGGATCTCCACGGAAAAACCGACATAAAAGGTCTTTATGCGATCGGAGAGGTGGCGCAGAACGGAGTTCACGGGGCCAACAGGCTGGCTTCGAATTCTCTGCTTGATGCGCTCGTGTTCGCGAAGATAAGCTCGGTATCGGTACAGAAATATATTTCAAAAAATATGATAGACTTCACAGGAATTAAGGAATGGGAGTATTATCATACAGAGAGACCTCTTGAAAAAGTTGTGGTCAGTTACTTAAGGAACACAATAAAGAGGCTCGTAAGCGAATTCGTAGGAATAGTTAGGAGCGACGAAAGGTTGAAGATAGCTCAGAAAATGATAGATCTAATAACTTGGCAGGCGAGGGATTACTACATGCAGACAAAACTGTCAAAAGAAACCATTGAGCTTCGCAACATTGCCGATGTAGCCACACTTATGGTCAGATTCGCCAGCTTCAGAAAAGAATCGAGAGGCCTGCATTACAACATAACTCATCCGCAGAAAGACAATGTGAACTGGCAGAAAAACACAAGGATCAGGAACACAGGAAGAAGAAGCAAAAGCGATATAAAATAACAGGGAACATTATGAAGAAAATCATTTTTATATTACTTACGGCAGCGATCATGAAGTGCCTTTATTCCGAGACTATTACCTTCAATATCAATGATTATACCTTTTCGGACGATTCCTTAACTATCAGCTATAAAGAAAAAGTTTATAAAAAATATGCAGCATTTAAAGTAGATGTTCCTATAGTATTAGAAGAAAGAAGGTTCGACGGGCAGTATGCGGAAAATGTGATCATAACTTCCTACGATTCAATACTTATCAAGCCCGAACTCGGTAACGCTTATTTTGACAATCCATTAGATGATTTAGGAGTCAAATTTCCAAGAAAACCGATTTCAGTTGGTGCGAGAGGAATTAAGAGGCACGGCGGATTTTCTGTACTAGAGATTAATCCTTTCTTTATAAATAACGACTCGCTGTATTTTATACCTTCGGTTAATATCGAATTTACGGATTATAAAAAAGACGGCAGTTCTGAAATCAAAGCTCAGATATACGAAAAGATCGATCTTGTTATAATAACTTCAGAGAAGTTTTCGGACAATTTTGAAAGCTATAAGAATTTTAAGTCAAAACAAGGATTAAATACTATCACTAAAACAGTTGAAGATATTTATGCGGAATATCCCGGTGAGAATAATGTTATTAAGATCAGGAACTTCATCAAAGACAAATATGTACAGAATGATCTTGAGTTCGTTATAATCGGCGGAAGCTATGAAATTATTCCAGCAGGAGTCGCAACACCCTATATTTCAACCTATACAGCTCCGATCCATGTCGATACTTTTTATTCTCATCTTGACAATGAGCCTGACGGAAACAAAAACGGGATATATTTTGAGCTTGATGATGAACCTGACTATTACGCGGATGTTTATGTAGGGCGTTTTCCTGGTAATAATGAGGCTGAGATCGACGCGATTATAGGAAAAACTATAAAATATTATTCAGCCGACAGGAATTTCAGATCAGGATTCAACACATCATCACTTTTGCTTGGATTTGAAGTTGATTATGCCGGTGACGGGAGAAAGTATTGTAATAATATAAAAACAGAGCATCCGGTAATTTTTTCTGTGGATTCAATGTACGAAGGAGTCACACCGGATTTCAGCTACCAGAACATGATAAGTAAGTTCAACGCGGGATATAATTTTGTTTACAGTCAGTCACACGGAGCTGTTCATCTGATACGGCAGACAGACAACGTTTTTAAGATATGGAGCGATCAGATCATGAATACAGAAGCGGTTTCAGGTCTGTATTTTATTGGTTCATGCGATCCCGGCGAAATTGGAGAAGACAGCTTTTCAAGAAAA
>DMTS01000146.1:3231-14113 GCA_003477045.1 Candidatus Delongbacteria bacterium | reverse complement strand
GATTAAGATAAGAGATCTAAAGCGCAATTTTAAAGAATATGATTTCGAACTTGACTGCCAGAGCTTAACGGCCGATACCGGAACCACTTGCGGCGTATGCGGTAGAACGGCTTCAGGAAAAACTCTGTTCTCTCAAGTAGTTTCAGGGGTAATTAAAAATTATTCCGGTTCTATCGAAATAGGGATGACAGAACTGAGCAGCACATACAGAAAAAAGATAGGATACCTGCCTTTTAAAAATATACTTTACAATGACATGACGCTTAAAGAAATATCGGTTTTTCTTTTGAGCCAGTATAAAGTACCCGAATCTGAATTCGACCTCAAACTCGAATGGTTCTCGCAGTTTTATGATATACGAGATCTCGTGAAAAGAAAGATCAGCTCTCTGACAGGCGGGCAGCTTCAGTATATAAAATATTTTGTTTCGCTTATTCATTCACCTTCCGTTCTGATAATAGACGAGCCGTTCAACGGGCTTGGAGATGAAAGTGTTGATATAGTAAAATCGTTATTCGAAGAAGTCAACAGGAAAGGTGTTACAGTCCTTGCGTTGTCTTCGCATACTGAATATCTGAAAAGGACAGCAGGATCTATTCACTATATCACCGATGGGAAAATTGAATAATATGAACTTTTCCGTTATCAAAAAGGATATTATCCTGATCTTGAGAAGCAGACCGGCTTTAATTACGATCTCCGCCTTACTTTTGATCGAGGCTGTTCTAATATTATATTCACGAGGCATCATAAAAGCCGAAAGCGGTTCAGACATAAGCAGGCAGTTCAGCTTTATGCAGAATTATGTACTGATCTTTTATTTTCCGCTGGTTTTAGTGAGTATTTTAAACCTGTCTTTTTCACTTTCAAAAGAGATGGGAAGTTTTTTGCTCGCAAGCCTTATACCTTTAGGAGAAAGCACTTTTTTGAGAAGCAAAGTATATTCGACGGTAATTTTATCAGCCCTGCTCACTTTTCCGTTCTTATACTCCGGTATAGTTTTTTGCGGGCTTGAATCTTTTCAGAATTTAAGTTTTCTGGCAGCGACTTCTTTTTATCTTCTGTTCTTTTCAATAAGTTTATGCACATTTACCGTATATTACGCGATCTGTTTTTTTGACGGGGACAGCTGTTATGAACCGGGCGTAAAAGGTATAATCGGAATGATGTTCTTTGTTTCCGCATTCGTGCTCAGTTCTTTTATTGTATATTCGAAAGGTCTAAGTCGTTATTACAATTACGCAACCGGGTTCAGAAAAGATTATCCGAATTTGGAGATCAACCTAATGATCGGCACCGGTTTTATTTTTCTAATCGTCACAAGAATCATGCTCAGAATAGCCGAAAAGAAACTTATAAGAGAATAATTTGAACAAACAACCTGTTTTTAAGTATATTTCCATTTAAAAGAAAGGGAACGCGGTTGAATAAGTACCTATACATACTGATCTTAATATTGATCTCTATACCGGTGGTCTGCCAGATAAAGGGAAAAATTTCTTCGGCCAGTCAGGAAACATTTGAAAAGAAAGCTTTTGAGAGGCAGTTGTCGTATGCTCAGGCAGCAGAGAAAAGAGGAGATATAGCTTCAGCATATAACAATTATGCTCAGCTGATAAAAAAATACGACAGTGAAACCAGGGTGATCGCTGGTTTTATTGATATGTCAGTGAAAACGGGCAGGATCAAAGATTGTGAAATAAAATTAAAAGAAATTGCCAATAAATACCCGGTTAAAAATGGTGTTATGAATAAAGTTAACAGCGGCGATGTTTATCCGTTAAAGATCCGCGGTTTTCTCGCCGAGTTTTTCTTTAGGACTTCAAGAGAAGAAAATGCATACCAGTTATTAGCCGAGATAGATAAAACCGGAGCGGACAAGCACGATATATCAGAAATAAAAGCTGAAGCCTTTTATAGAGCGGGTTTATTTCAGGCTGCAGAAAAGCAGTATCTGAATCTGAGAAAAGAAACGAAGAATGAGAAAGCCTATTCAGAGGAGCTCTATAATATTTATATCGCTTCCGGCAGAATATCCGGATCTGTAGGTGAGCTTTTCAGAATGATCGAATCGAACGGCGCTGAAAATGGAAAAACCAGAGAGGTTTATTCGTTCAATCCGGAAGCCGAGCTGTTCCGAATTTATGAGAAAGAGGAGTTTAAAGACAGCATTCTCAAAGCTGCGGAAAAACTTCCTAAAACCGAGAGGAATTCGATAATATTATCAGAATTGTATTTTAACAGCGGACTGTATGACAAAGCATTCAGCATTTTGAAGAATTCAATTCCCGGCGGGAACGGAGACCTTCTGATATCTGATTATGCTGTACGGCTCTACAGCGAGAAAAAATATTTTGAAGCCTGCTCTTTTTTTGAATTGTCGCTTAAAAAATCAGCGGATGACAGGACAGATGATTTTACAGTGCTTTATATCGAATGCCTAAAACTTTCTGGTCAGGCGACAAAAGCTGTAAAAGTATTAAAATCAAGCGGGCTTAAGAACAAAGAGCTTATCCTGGCAGAGATATATCATAACGGTCTTGACAGCTTAATTGAAGCTGATATGCTTTATAAAAAAAATCTTACCAAAAATAAGAGTCATACTGAATTCTGGAAAGACTATATAAAGCTGAAGATCGCACTTAAAGATTATAAAAGCGCTAAAGCCCTGCTGTCAAGAGTTTTTGACGAACAGATAATTGATATTTTTACGAACATTGGTTTCTATGAATTCAAATATATGGATGCAGTCATCGATCTTATGACCGGTGAAACGGTATCTTTTATAAACAAGTCTGAAATTCTGATCAGAGATGATTTTATATCGGATTACGATAATGATCTGGTAAAAATTTCTTCTGATGTCAAAGCGGTAGCAGACGATAAGGAATTTATGACAGTCTATATAGAAGCGCTGAGCCACAGGACGGACAGGAAATTCAGGATGAACGGAATATTTAAAAACTTCCCGGATGATGCTCCTGCGGATAAAAAGACCGTCATATATGAAACAAACCTGTATATTCTGATCGCACAAGACGAACACGACAAGGCTGCAGCGCTAATCAACGAAATGCTGGATAAGAATATACTTAATAATACCGCTTGTAAAATGTTCACAGATTATGCCCGGCTGCGTAAGAATGAAGAAAAAATAAACAGCCTGCTCATCCTTCTTTTAAAAAGCGGGATCAGCAACGAAATAAAAACAGAAATCAGAGAAATCATAAGGAACAAACCGTTATCTTGAGATACAGAAGTCATATAAAACCAATAATTTTGTTTTTCTTATTATCAGTAACAGTTAAAGTATTCTGCGGCGAACCTTTTTCGGTAAGTGTATATGATGACATATCGAATCAGGCTGAAATATTCCCTGAACACCGTATAAATTTTCTTACAAAATTCAAGAGAGATTCGATCCTTTTCGATGTCGAACAGAAAACTATGGCCGAAGAAGTAAAGATCGATTCGGCATATCAGTATGTAGTGGTCTATCAGAGGCTTTTTGAGTATGATGTAAAAAGATCCCGGGTCATGAAATATTCTGATTTTATGCAGAAAAAGATCAGATATGAAGATAAAAAAATATGGCTTATATCAGTCACCAAAAATATGGGGATATCTCTTTCATCAGGACTGTTCGAAGGAGACGAAATTGCGCTTGATATACCTTTTAAAATAAAATCCAAAACTTTCCACAGGGTCTTCGGCGGTAACAATATCGGATTNNAGACTCAGAATATTTCTATCAGGGGAAAAGTGGGCACCAAAGTTGAAGTTGATATAGCCCAGAATACTGAATCGTTCGATTTTGAGAATTCGTTAAAAATTACATATACAGGCGAGAGTGACGAGATCATCCAGAAAATGGAGGCGGGAAATATAGGGTTAAGCCTGCCTGGGACAAGGTATGTCAGCTTCAGCGGCGTAAATAAAGGACTGTTCGGACTCAAAACTGAAGCAAAAGTCGGCAAATTCAAGTCAACTTCCATCGCTTCATTTGAAAAAGGGCAGAAGAATCAGATCGAAGTAAAAGGAGGCGTCAGAAAGCAGGAAAAAATAAAGAACGCAAAGGACTATCTGAGATACAAATACTTCTTTATTGATTCGCTTTTCCGCGAAAACTGGGCAGCTTCCTATAACTACGAAAGACATCTGGAACATCAGGCACCTTATTCAGCACCGTATAAGATCAAAAATTACACTTTTGAATTGTATGTGACAAGGACCGAAACCGGAACTCAGGCACAAGCAGATATATACATAGACCACACAAGACCGGCCACCGATCTTATAGATGGTTTTACAAACCTTTATCTGAGCAACAGGCGTGTAAAACTGCTTGATCAGGAAATGTATGAGATAAACTACGAGCTCGGATATATCAGGCTTAAATCATTCTATCTTGCAAACGGAGAGGTACTGGCGGCAAAATTTGTAAAAGTGAACCAGTCCAACTCTTCAGATCTGATCGAAATAGGAAGCAGCGACAGTACCGGGACAAAACTTGAGCTCCAGATAATCGGAGAGTACGGGCAAAAATGGAATATGCCCTGGAATAAACTTGAGTGGAAAAACGTTTATTCACTCGACGGTGTTGATATAAGTAAGGATGAATTCAAACTGACGATCCAGAAAAATACCTCAAGCGGGCTGAGAACTGAGGAATATGACAGCGCAAATGTGCCTAAACCTTACCTGTACTGGTATGAAGTAGCTAAAAAAGAAGTCAGCGATGAGGTTGACATCGGATTTCTTTATTCAGGCTACGGCGAGTTCAGATTTCCTAATGTGATGCCTTTTGATCCTGACATGAACAGTATTATTCGAGCTGAAGGGGCGCGCGATTCTCTTTTCACGGACAAAGAGATCTATACTGATGACAGTTACATGTCGTCAGAGTTCTCGCTGAAGTTCGAATTCTCAAGCAAATCCAGCACATACGAGCTCGGGTTCAATGTGATCGAAGGTTCGGAAGTAGTGCGATCGGGAGCCACAACACTCGTAAAAGATGTGGATTATATCATAAACTATAACTCCGGACAGCTTTCAATAATAAATGACAGGTATCTGACGGCTGATATCGAGATACTTTACGAATCGGCATCGATCTTTCAGCTTGACCAGAAAATGCTTCTCGGGAACAGGATCGAATACAATATCAACAAGGACTCATATATCGGGGCTACAGTTCTGTACCTTTCCGAAGAGACGAATGAGGAAAAAGTTCATGTCGGTTATGAACCCAAAAGGAACCTCGTACTCGATATGAACGGACAGACAAGTTTTGATCTGCCATATCTTACAAAAGCGGTTGACTGGCTCCCGTTGGTCGAGACCGACAAAGAGTCAAAACTTTCACTGGAAGGCGAGATAGCGCAGATAATTCCGGACCCGAATCCGCTTGACGCAGCGTATATTGATGATTTCGAGAGCAGTAAAGTCAAGAAATCGCTGGGCGTTACTTATGCGGCATGGACAGAAGCTTCATATCCGGACGATTACGCTGCTGCAGGATCCTACAGCCTCACAGGCGATGCAGCCTCGCTTGGTGTACCTTCGCAGTACTATCTAAAATCTTATTCGGGAGAGAGTGAATTGTCTTTCTACTGGTATAATCCGAAGGATGAAGATAAGTTGACGAAAGAAGATATCTATCTGGAAACTCCCGGGGATGAAAGAGACGACAAGGTATCAACGCTTAATATGGTATTTAAACCGGCAACAAGTAGCGAAGCTGTTTTGGGGAATGAGATAACTAAAGAAGATTCTTGGGCAGGAGTTATGAAGTATCTGTACTCATCATACCAGGACTTCAGAGAAGTTAAGTATATCGAGTTCCTTGTTTCAACAAATAAGAATATTACGCTCAATTTTGATATAGGTGACCTAAGCGAAGATATCATTCCTGACGCAAAGATGAACAGCGAAGATATGAACAACAACGGAGTTTTAGACATAGGTGATAATTCTGAAGATATCGGCTATGATATGCAGAAAGGAACAGCAGATTTTCACGACCTTAACGCAGACTCTCTAAAGCAACCTTATGAATTTGACTCTTTTGACGATCATCCCGGTACGCCAGATAACCCGAGACCCGATTCGCAGATAAACGACTACTGGGATTTTATAAAAACCGAAGGTAACGGCAAACTTGACACTGAGGATCTCGACGGCGGCGGAAATCTTGATACGAGCATCAGGGCTTACAGATATACTCTTGAGCTTGAACCGACACCGGTATTCGGGAAAAAATATATTGTAAGCACAGACTACGGAAGCGGATTCGCACTTTACAGGGTACCGGTGGAAGAATTTACATCGGTTCTAAACAAAGAGCCTGACATTTCTAAAATGAAATATTTTAAAATATGGGTTAATAATTCGGAAGATTCGGTATTCTCAACAAGGATAAAATTTGTCACTCTTGACCTTGTCGGTAACGAATGGGAAGCAAAAGGTGCTAACAAAGGCAAGATCGAAGCAAAGACAATTAGCAACGAGGAAGATAGGTATTATTCACCTCCCGGAGTAAAGAAACTTGACGACAACAACTTCGAAGAACCGGAACAGTCGCTGTCGCTCAACATTACACTGAGTTCTTTCCTTTCACAGTACGAATTTGAGAACGGGAGACAGGCTTATCTTTCGAAAGAGATCTTTAAGGGTGAAAATTATCTTCAGTACGAAGAACTGAAAATGTTCATTCACGGTGGAACAAAAGCTGGCGATAATGAATGGGATGAGGAGAGGCCGTTATATTTTGTTTACAGGTTCGGTACAGACTCGGTAAATTATTATGAGTACAGGTCAAAACTTGTCAACGGATGGAAGAACGACCTTGTTAACAATCAAATGGTCATAAAGCTGAATGATCTTACGAATCTGAAAACCCTCAGATCAGATCAGAGTATGAGGGCTGATTCAATATTTTTGAAAGAATATAACGATGAAAATATCAAAAGATATATCGGGCTAAGAGGAAACCCAACACTTCAGAGCATTAAATATTTTAATGCGGGGATACTCGATTCGGCGGCAACAGAGCTTAATACGGAGATCTGGATAGACGAACTCAGGCTCGCAAAAGTAATGAAAGAACCCGGTATGGCAATGAGAGCAAAGGGAAGGTTAGAGATCGCCGATCTTGCCGCTGTAGATGCGGAGATAACAAAACAGGATGAAGAATTCCACAGGATCGAGGACAGTAAAGGCAGCGGGATAAATTCCATAAATACAAGCCTGAATACCTCAATGAATCTTGATAAATTTCTTCCGAAGAAATACGGAGTAAGCTTTCCTGTCAGGTACAGCTATTCCAATTCCAGCCAATATACAAAATATCAGGGAACGACAGACATACTAGTTGATGAAAACAATATTCCCGACTCGGTGAGAACAGAAAACACACGCAATCAGTACGATTTTTCAATAAGAAAAACCACCAAGTCGAACAATCCTTATATAAAATATACTGCTGATAACCTAAGTTTAAGCGGAAATGCCGCTTTTTCAGAAGGCTCTAATGCAAGCTATAAAAAGCAGGAAAGCGAAAGTTACAATTATAATCTGTCATATACGCTCGGACTTCCGGAATCATGGTTCAGTTTCAGTCCCTTCGTTTGGGGCAAGGATATGAATTTTGTAAAAAGCCTGAGCGGGGTTAAATTTTCTTTTTTTCCTTCAAGCTATAATTTCTCTGTTCAGACAGGTCAGTCGGAAAACCGTTCGCTGTCAAGGCGGAATAACTATACGGAAAGCAGATCATTTCAGCTTACACGGAATTTTTCAACTGGGCTTTCTCCTATTCCGATACTGAATTCAAACTATACGCTTTCCCTGAGGTCTGATATGTATAAAGATCTTGTTACAAAGGACAGTACAGGTGCAGACACGGTGGTCGCGAATTATAACCGGGACCTCGGAGACCTTTTCTCTCTCGAATTCGGAGAACTGTCCAATTACGAATCCTCTCTTAACAATACATTGAAGCTGAATGTATCTAAATATATGATAAATGATTTTAATTTCAAAACATCCTACTCATGGGTCGGAAATTTGAGCAGCAGAACAGTGTCGAACAATATCAAGAACAGATATGATTCAAAATTTAATTCTAAGATAAAGACTAAAGAAATAATAACTGAGATACAGAAGGGAGTGAATTACTTCCTGCCTGAAAAGAAAGCTCAGGCCGATGTTTCCGCCGATGAAAAAAGCGACAAGCTTAAACAAAATCCCAATGCTGTAGATAGCATAAAATCAGCAACGGGTATTAAGCCGTCAGAAGGAGCAACCAGGCTGACCCGCACCAGCACTTCGAAAAGTTCCGGAAAATCCGTGCTCGGGTTTTTAAAAGATAATCTTTCTGACCTGTCAATGTCATATTCTCAGGGAAGAGAGAACGCCTTCAGCGACATACCATCGCTTGATCAGGCAAACCCGGCTTTTATTTTCGGAGTTGCGAACAGGCCTGATAACTCCGATTATACTTCATCCAGCTGGAGCGGCAGCTGGGCTCTTAACGGCACGACAAAGCTGGGACTGACAAAAAATCTCAGCCTTGACGGGATCTCCTACCAGTTCTCAAGAGCATATAGAGAGAACAACAATGAGGGATTCACCGGCAATGACAGCGAAACAAAATTTATCTGGCCGTGGGTAACTGACGAAGAACACAAGAAAACCGGGGCGGATCCGTATCTTATTCCAAATTATTCGATTGGTATATCCGGACTTCAGGATATGCTTCAGGCAAAAGAAAAGATTTCTTCAATATCCATATCCCACTCGAAAACCGGAAGCGAGGCTATACAGTGGTATGTTGACGGCCGTACACCCGGACTGTATCTTACCGGAATACCCGACCTTTCAGGTTCTGACCTTAAAATAAGATCTGTTGCTTACGCTTCCGGATTTTCACCTCTGGCAGGGATAAAAGTGGGCTTAAAGAACGGTTTTAATTTCAGCGCGAATTACAATTTTTCTTATGACATGAAGGAATCTTATACTTACACCGACAATGTAAGATCTATCCAGTCGGGTGAAAAAAAATATACAAGAGAGCTCAGAATTTCTGCAGGCTATAATCAGAAAGGAGGTTTCAGTATGCCTTTCAATTTCTGGCCGTTCAAAGGAGCAAAGCTCGATAACGATATAGACTACAATCTGGCAGTTTCGTTCAGTTCGAACGACAGGCATAGTTACGATATATTACTTAAAGAGTATGAAAGTTTGGAAAAAGGGATACAGTCAACAAATTTTACGATAAGTCCCGATATAACTTACAGGGTTTCAAAGAAACTGAACGGGACCGCGTCATACTCTTATAATTACAATGAAACACAGAACTATGATGCAAGAAGCGTCGTAAATACGAACCATAAATTTGAGCTGAGAGCCGTGCTTAGTATAACGGGTAATTAGGCGGGATAATGACAGATCTTTTTTCTTATTTAAGCGAAGAAAACAGCGAAAAAGAGGACACTCTGTTTTCCGTTCATGAAATAACAATGCTGATCAAAGGTCTGATCGAGCCTGAATTTTCAGACATCTGGGTTGAAGGTGAGATATCCAATTATAAAAAACACAGCTCGGGACACCACTATTTCAGCCTGAAGGATGATAAAGCTGTGATAAGCTGCGTGATGTGGAAAAGCACCGGGGACAGGATCAGCTTTGAACCGGATAACGGGCAGATGGTTAAAGTGCGCGGCTCGGTTTCTCTGTACGAAAGCAGCGGAAGGTATCAGATCGATGTGAAGAAGATTATCATTTCAGGGATCGGGGAGCTGCAGATGAAGTTCGAAGCTCTTAAATTAAAGCTTTTTCAGGAGGGGCTGTTCGATGTCTCACGCAAGAAAAAACTTCCCGGTTTCATCAAAAATGTTGGAGTTGTCACAGCCGAAACCGGAGCGGCATTTCAGGATATTAAAAAAGTGATACATTCACGCTCTGCTTATATTAATATTTATCTCTATAATGCAAGGGTTCAGGGCAAAGGGACTGAAGCAGAGATAGTTGAAGGAATAGAATATTTTAATAAACACAGAGAGACGGCTGACGTTATAATAATCGGAAGAGGCGGAGGCTCGCTTGAAGATCTGTGGACATTTAACGAGGAGTGTGTTGCAAGAGCAGTTTATAATTCACAGATTCCCGTGATCTCAGCTGTCGGGCATGAAATCGACTTTTCTATTTCTGATTTTGCGGCAGATATCAGGGCTGCGACACCTTCGCATGCAGCCGAGATGGTAAGTATAAACACTAAAGATGAGATCAGTAAATTGAATCAGTACGAAACAAGGATAAAAAATCAGATAGGCTATTATTTTCAGTTTCAGAATGAAAAATTAAAGGGGATAGAAAATTCCCATGCATTTAAAATGCCTGCGGATATAATAAGGAACCACAGTATAATTCTTGATAACCTCGAAGACAGTTTTCAGGGATATTTCTCTGACCTTGTTAAAAACGAAAATATAAAGATAAATAATATCGAGAGCGTAATAAGATCGCTCAATCCCGATTCGATAATAAACAGAGGTTATGCCATTATCAAAGACAGCTCTTCATCAAAGATAATAACTTCGGCATTAAAAATAAATAAAGGTCAGAAATTATTGATTAAACTTAAGGACGGATCCGTTTCTTCAACCGCAGAATAAAATAGTAGGCACAAAAAAATCATATTTCATAAAAAATATAAAAAAAAATTGTTGACAATCAGTTTAAGAATTGTATATTTCACGCAAATTAATTTCCTAAGGAGAGGAGACAAAATGAAAAAATTTGCAATGGTATTAGTAGTTCTGAGTGCTATGATTGTAATCGTAAACTGTGCGAAAAAAGAAGAAGTTGTTCAGGAATTGGCACC
>DMTS01000146.1:0-3177 GCA_003477045.1 Candidatus Delongbacteria bacterium | reverse complement strand
CTGCATAAAATAAAAAAGTATAGCTGATGAATCCGAAACGGCCCTTTATTGTTTTTGCTTTGAATTTTTCAACAGAGTAAAAAAGAGGGTTAAAACAGACAGCTCCCAAAAATGATGTCAGCAGGTTGTAACGGATATTTTCCTTGAACTGCGGATGCTTGTTGATAAGATACTCAAGGTTCCTACCGGAATTTTCTATCTGACCGATCCATTCTTCTACTGATTTATCGTGATAATGATAAATTTTATCTGTTTTGAAAAACGATATTCTGCCGCCGCTTTTTTCTATTCGAAGTCCCATTTCGGGATCTTCCCATCCGTAGCCGGAAAAATTTTCGTCAAATCCGCCGATTTTGTCAAAAAATTCTTTTCTTACGCTGCAGAATGCTGTAGTAAAATAATTACTTTTTACGAGATACCCGACATTTTGTTTATTAGCTCCGCGCGTATTTAGAAACTCGTTTAAGAAAGAATACTTTCCGTCAGTTCGGATATTGATGACATTACTGAAAATGGCTGAAAAACCTTTTTCAAATTCAGAAATATATTTGTCAAAAAGATTTTCTTTTACTTCAATATCATCATCAATAAAAAACAATATATTTCCTTTAGCCGCCCGAGCTCCTGAATTCCTTGATTTCGATCTTCCCAGATTCGTTTCGTTTTCAATAATTCTGATCCGGCGGTCTTCAAAAGATGTAACTGGAACCCCAGGGTAATCATTAACTATTATTATTTCGTGGTCACAGGAAATATTGAGTGACAGAATTGAGCTGACCGTTCTTTTCAAAGCATCGGGCCTGTTATATGTCGGAATAATTACCGAGAGCATTTTTGATTGCCTCTTTTGAACTTTATAAAATAAAAAGTTACTGCCGCAAGCGTTAAAAGGGATATTACAACTTTCCAGTCTCTCGAAGGCAATTGAAACCGGAAGTAAATATGGTGCGGAATTGAAGCTATCACCAGCATAAGTACAACCATCCTGTTCTTAAATCCGTTAAACTCAAATTTTTCAAAAATGATTCCGAGAAGAAGAAACAAAACAGGGAACATCGGTACAATAAGCCTTTCGGTATCGCCTGCAAGGAAACAGCTTGAGTAGTATGTCAAGATCAGGATGAGAAAATGAATATTATCTTTAAAAAATTTTTTCGTTGTTTCCCAAAAGACAAAAGGTATAAGTGTAAGCGGTATGAAAGTATTAATGATCCTATAATAGGTTGCCGGGCTGAATAATTTATTTGATTCGTCAAAATGAAGTTTGCTGAAGGAGTAAAAAATGTCTTTTTCGACAGCTGATTCAGTAATTATAAGAGATCTGACGGTTATCAGACCGATAAGAGCCGGAACTATTGAAAGAATAAAACTGAATGATTTTTTCTTGTCTTTTAGAATAAAAACATAATAATATAAAGCTGAAGGGACCAGAAAAAGAATTGTCTCCCGGTTAAATACACCTATAAATAGAATTAAAGCCATTAATATAAGGTTGTTTTTTTTCATACTGATCAAAAATAAGAGTATCAGAATATGAGTTAAAAGATCGTGAATATCATAAAAATCCCAGACAGGAAAACCGAATGAGTATCTGCCTGCCAGAAAAAGCAGAATCAGGTAGAATGATGTTTCATCCTTAAGTCCGTAGATTTTCAGGAAATGGAAAAACACAAAGGGAATTATAAGAGAAAGAATAATGGTCAGAATGTAAAAATTTGTATCTATATCAAAAGGAATCAGACCTGCAATATACGGCGTAAGTATCCTGTAGCCGAAATTTCTTGAAACAGTTTCATCCAGCCCGGGCGAAGCCTGAGCCATCAGACGATAATTCTGAATGTCGGGAATGTCAGAAAAAGGAGCCTGTGAAATATCTATCCTGCCGTAATACAGTATCATCAATGATGTTGCGAGGAAAATTAACAGATAAACATTTTTCATAGAACTAATATAAGATAAAATGCTACCTAAGGGAAATAAAAAATTAGAAATAAAACTGTTTCAAAGTATCGGTTATAAACTTATATTTAATGAAAAGTATAAACTAAGGATTAATGAGATTATGAAGATCAACACAAATCCGGTGAGAGGCATGAAGGATTTTCTGCCCGATGAAGCGGAACTGAGAGAAAGAGTCAAAAGAACGATAATTGATACCTACACATCATTCGGATATAGAAAGATCGAGACTCCTGCGCTCGAGCATCTTGAACTGCTTACGGGCGGGGACGGCGGAGAGAATGAAAAGCTGATCTTCAAAGTGCTAAAAAGGGGAGAGAAGCTTGATATTGCTTCAATTAAGGATGAAAAAGATCTTTCAGAGGAAGGTTTAAGGTTCGATCTGACCGTTCCGCTTACAAGGATCTATGCCAACAATCAGGGAAATATTCCTCTTCCGTTCAAGGTGATCCAGACCGATTATGTATTCAGGGCGGAAAGACCCCAGAAAGGGCGTTACAGACAGTTCATGCAGTGCGACATTGATATAATCGGAGAAGAGAGCGGTGTCGCAGAGATCGATCTTCTAATGGCTTCATCAAAAGCGCTTCTCAATATTGGATTCGATGATTTTACAATAAAGATAAATGACAGAAAAATTCTTCATGCGATGGCTGATAAATGGGGCTTTGAGGAAAAGGATCACGACAGCGTATTTATTACCATGGATAAGCTGGATAAGATCGGGGCTGAGGGAGTTCAGAAAGAACTTGCATCAAGAGGATTTTCTGAAGAAGCCGCCTCAAAAATGATGTTCGATATTACGCAGTTTGAAGCTGGAGAATTCAATCATCTATATCTAAACGACGATGTTAAGAAAGTCATCGAAGCTATCAGCCTGACTTCAAAAGGACAGTTCAAGATCGAATTCGATCCTACGCTCGTTAGGGGAATGGGATATTATACAGGCATGATCTACGAGATCAAATATAAGGATTACCCGGGTTCTGTCGGCGGCGGCGGAAGGTATGACAAGATGATCGGCAAGCGCATCGGAAATGATGTTCCGGCCTGCGGATTCTCGATAGGATTTGAAAGGATCGTGGATATTATGATGGAAAAGGGTCAGGCAAAGGACAAAAAGGAAAAACTGGCGATAATATTCGATCCTGAGAAGGATGATGTTAAAAGAGTCTATACAGAAGCAGAGGCTCAGAGAATTATTAATAAATGTATAGT
>DMTS01000127.1:14567-15216 GCA_003477045.1 Candidatus Delongbacteria bacterium | reverse complement strand
CCCTAACCTGAAGTACTCTTTTAATATTTATGTCTGCGACAGCAACAATGAAAGCCTTGACTGGGGACCCCGGTGGAAAACAGGGCTTCACTCAGACTGGCAGTTCATTGTTGCTGTCGCAGACATAAATATTAAAAGAGTACTTCAGGTTAGGGTTCGGATTCCTAAGAACTCTTAACCCGGCAACGCCTCTGGCTCCGTCGAGAGGTTCTCCATCACCCGGCTCGTTCAGGCTTGTTGATGAAGCGTTCAGACCGATAGGGTCTCTGCCGTCGTTATCTGCCGACCATGCAAGGTTAAGATCAACAGTTTTTATGTTATTGGTAGCGGGATCGATATATTTATCCCATTTCTGGATAAACCCGCAGAGATCGTCAAAATAGTATCCGCTTTTATCCTTCATGCCGACATCGGAATCCACATAAACGCCCATGAAAAAGTCGTATATATCTTTCTGATCGGGATTTTTGTTGTAGAGGGTGTAGTCAACTATTATAAATTTCCGTGCGTATTCATAAGACCACGAGTAGCTTTTCTGCATCACTTCTATGCCCAGCGGGATATGCTCCCTATTATCATAAGTGTCGGATCCGGTATATTCTTTCTGAACGAACTTGTCCGTATAAGAAACATTGAACTGTTCCTCTGC
>DMTS01000127.1:0-14552 GCA_003477045.1 Candidatus Delongbacteria bacterium | reverse complement strand
TAAGCGGTCGTCACGAGAGGCCCCTGGAATATTGTTGCCTGCGTTCCGCCTATATCCGTCTTTGCCGAATCGAGATATCCCCCGAACGTCAGCGCACCGAGCCATATGAATTCTGTACCCGTTCCACCCGGCATTTCGCCGGAAACAGCCACTTTACCCGTGCATGGATCTTTTAAGCCCAGCCACGGCTCTCCGAAAAATCCCATATTGGATGTGTTCAGCCAGAAAAGACCGGCCCTGTGAACACGGTATTCCATTACAGGCCGGACAGCTTTCAGTCCGGACGATCCGGGCTCAGGCGCATTATACTCAGGATCCCGCGCACAGAACAGCGTAAGGTTCAGCAGTAAAATAAAGGGAAAGATCAGATTTTTCATCAGGGATCCGGCGTCTGTTTTTTAGCAGGTTCGATCGTATAATCGTAAACATCAATTTTATCGTTTTTGTGGTCAAATACATAAATTTGGTCGCTCAGGTAAACCCATCTCGTGTTCTGGGCTATCTCTTCGTACTTCATGCTGAGAGTAAGAAACAGGCGATCGCCATCAAATATGTCGAACGAAATATCCGATCCGAAATTTCCGTCGCTCCTCTGAACCCATAAATAGCCGTATTTATCGGTTTTGATATCATGTAAAGCAAGTTTATACTCAAAGAAATCCTTATAATGAGGATTTCCAGTCTGCGACATTTTAATTATTCGTGATTCTTCATCAGAGAATTTCACAGGAATATAGTCCTGAACGATGTCCCTGACGAACTCGCCTGAATGTGTATAAAGTTTAATTCTATATTCATCCCTGCTTCTCTTTGCCGTGTAAATATATTTGTCATTAACAGCAAAGACAGGTTCGACAAAGTAGCTTCTCTGGATCACTTCCTTGTTTAAAGCATCAGTCAGCATTATCATTTTTTTATTGAACTTTCTGTCGAATAGAGCAAGTTCGAGATTTATAAGAACAGGCTCGGAAGAGTAATTAAGAGTGCTGACCCTTCCAAGTAAGGTTGAATCATTCAGTACAGAAACGGCGAGAGGTACAGTGGATTGATCATAGGGGATATCCGAAGCCGATACATATTCACCGGGCCGCAGGAATTTTTTAATCTTTGTGCGGCTGTCAAAAATATAAACCGTATCTTTATCTGCAAAAAATGTGTCCATGCTTTTTATCTGATCTGTTCCGTCACCCGATGAGGCTACGGATGAATAATATTTTCCGGCTTTGTCAAATACTTTAATTGAGCCTGTTTTTTCATCCCGGAGATAAAGAAAGCCATCTTTATCTGTCTGAACGGCGTATGTGAGGTCAAAAGCAGCCTCGGGAGTGATGGAATTTGCGCTGTCCGGTTTTCCTTCGATCGTATAAATCTTTTCAGCTTTAACCTGCATTTCAACAGGTTTTTGAACTTTTGCGCACTGAATAAGAACCATCGCAATTATTGTTAACAGTATGAGATGAATTGATCTCATGGAATTCCTCCTTTTATGTCGTAAAAATGTCGGTGAAAAATATTTTCAGGCCTATCAGGATCAGTATTATTCCCCCCGACAGCTCCGCGTACTGCCCCAGCTTTCTTCCCGCTTTTTTGCCTATATTCACTCCGATAAGCGAAATGGTAAATGTTGTCGATGCTATAAATAATGCGGGAAAGAAAATGTCCGCTCCGAGCATAAGAATGCTAAGTCCGGCGGCCATTGCGTCAATGCTGGTGGCAAAAGCCATCACAAAAAGAGGGCCTGTTCCGAAATAATTGAAAGTTTTACAATCTTCCTTCTTTCTGCTCTCGAGTATCATTTTTATTCCGATGAAAGAAAGAAGACCCATGGCTATCCAATGGTCGAAAGAGCAGATGTAATCGAGGAAAAGAAATCCGGCGAACCAGCCGGCGACAGGCATTATCCCCTGAAAAATTCCGAAGAAGGCCGACATTTTGAATTTTTCCGCGACAGTGACGCCGGGCGTGCAAATTCCAGCCGCTATCGAAACCGCGAAAGCATCAGCCGATAGTGCAATGCCCAGAAGAAATATTTCAGCTATGCTCATTCTATTTCCTTCTCAAAATTGCGAGTGATTCTATTTGGATAGTGTTGGGGAACATATCATAGCCATTTATCTCCGAAACGCTATAATTTTTCAGATTTTCGATGTCCCTTTTCTGCGTTTCAGGCTCACAGGAAAGATATATAAAAATATCGGCGGATGAATTGTCTATCGCCTCAAGAGTTTTAGCATCTATACCCTTTCTCGGCGGGTCGGCTATAATTATGTTATAACCGCCGGATATTATCTCGCTGACCACTCCCGGAACATCGGCTGTGACGAACTCCGAAGCGTCATTTTCTTCAGAGTACATAAATGAGGCGGGGTTCAGTTCTATGCAGGTTCTGTTAAGCCCCGGGATGTCTGACAATACACCGCATCCCGAATAAAGGTCAAGAACCTTGGGTTCGGTATATGAACCGATTATTTCCCTGATCTTTTTCAGAATTTTATTAAGGGTGAAAATATTAGCCTGAAAGAAAGACTGCGGTGATACTTTATAGATCCCGTTATCAGTTTTAAGAACGGCGTACTCGGTTCCGGTTACGAAAACCGGGTCTCTGACAAGCACGGAATTTGTTCCTGAGCTGATAGAATAGAATGTTGAAGTAATGTTTATGCCTGATTCTGACAGATCCTTAAGAGTCTGAATTATGTCATCGTCAGCCGAAGTGACTATCAGACCCGCCTGAAATCCTTCCGAGCTTCCCCTTATAAAAAGCTGTGCGGTTTTGCCGTCGGGGTCATTGAGTTTTAGAAACTCTCTTGTTTTAGCTATTATCCTGTTCATTTCACAAGGTATTACAGGACAGTCATTCCGCCAGTCGGTTACTTCGTGGCTGTTTCTTCGGTATGTCCCGATTTGAAGTTTACCTTCGATCCTTCTGACAGGGAAGATTATTTTGTTGCGGTAATGTGTCTGCTCTGACGGCTCAACAGCGACCTTTGATCCGAATATTTCAGAAATAAAAAAGCTTTTTATTTCAAGCTGATGATCGTATTGTGCGCAAAGCAGTTCACATGCCCCGCATGAATTGTTCAGACAGGCGGAAGGCGTTCTTTTTGCGCTTGCTTTCGTGATCTCGAAGACCTTTGCGAAATTCACATTTTTTCCCGGCTTTATGATCTTCACATCAGCGCTCTCTCCGGGAAGAAGCCCGTTCACAACGATCTTTGAATTTTCTATAATCGCTATCGCTTCGCCTGAACGATTCAGGTGATCAACGGTGATATTTACTACTTCATTTTTTCTTAATTTCATTCTACCTCATTTTCAAAAAAGCGTTCTTTAAGTAATTGTAAGGTTCAGAAATATTCATGAACCTGTATCTGTAAGTCAGCGCTACATTATAGCCGTACTCTTCCCTGATGGAATCATACTGGTATCCGGCCGATGAAAATAAATAGTTGTTCAGCCTGTAGTCAAGGCTTAAGCTGTTCTTATAACCGTAATCCCTTTCGGTTATCTCGGTGTATTCTTCGGAACCGATATATTTTGAATTCCATGTCAGCGCTAATTCATCCGTCAGAAATTTTGATATATAGAATTCGCTTCCCACGAAATATTCGGCATAATTCTCCGGCACCTCAAGCACACCGAGCTCAGCATTCATAAAATTTCCGCTGATCGCCGGCCGCAAAGAGACCTGCGCGCCAAGAAATCTTCCCAAAGCTGTTTCGATAGGTGAAAGTATAGGACTGAGAACTTTTGTGTCAACGGCTTCAACAAAAAGCTGCTGCGCCGTTCCTTTTGTGTCGATCTCAAATATTTTTTCATCGTTGTCGAACCATGGATTGCCGTATTCGTCGGTCAGGATAACTGCAAGCTCGCTGATCCTCGCTCCCTCAGAATCGATCACCTGCCCGTCCTCTTTGGTCACAGCCTTCAGATAAACATTTTCATAGACTGAAAATCCGGTCGAATCGATCCTTGTTTTGATAGTGGTTACGGCAGATGCTCTGAGGTAGGGGTCAGTGTAGCCGCGATCGTTCTTGCTCCCGTCGAACATGATCGAAACATTATCGACCTTGAATGAAAATGCCGAGTAGCTGCAGGTTCCGTTCCTGCCTGAAATATCACCCATGATCTCTAATTCTTTAGGCTTTTTAACCGGTCCTTTTATTGTCAGCCCCTTGTTTGCAGGTGATATTCCGATGTTGACATTGCTCAGTTCATTGTCAAGCTGAGAGAAAGATCTTACGAACCTGTCCCAGAGTGAATTTTCTTCAGAATCCAGATTGAAAAAATATGTATTCCCTGCCGCGGGTATAACTTCAATATCGAGGATCAGGTTTGAAAAGATGCTGGGCTCCCGGTCTTTAGGCACAGCATTCCTGACTTCAGGGAATATAAAAGGATACGTAATCCTCGTGTTTCTCAAAAACACTTTTCCGTCAAGAACAAGACCGCCGTTCCTTTTGTATATTCTGAACTTATTATCGTTCTTACCCTTCAGGACGAAATTTCCAAAATCTTTGGGAAGCATCATGTTAAAAACATGGTAATCGATCCCGTCTGAACTGAACTTTAAAGCCAGGTGACCAAGATTGAAACCGCCCGGCAGGACTATATCGCCGTAATCCGGATTACTTCTTGAATTTTCAACAGTTACTGTCCCTTCCGTATAGGCTGAACGCATTTTGAATTTAATTATGTCTATGTTAAGGTTTTCATCAAGAAATATCTTTGAGCGGATGTTTTCGAAACCGTCGTATGAACCCTTAGGTATGAATTTTCCGTCAAGAATATAAAGTTCAGCCTGTTTTAACCTCGGTTTTCTGAATTTGCCTTCTATCGTGAATTTGCCTTCGCATTCCGAAGAACCTTTTGAGATCAGCTTGGTATTTTTATCTGCGTAGGCGACAAAATCACCGAAAAATTCGCCTGTCAGGTACATTTCAGATTCAGGATCGTAAGGTATGAATCCTTCGGCATTAAGGTTCAGATATTTTCCAGCGTCAAGATTAAGTTTCTTTATCATCACGCCTGAACTGTCAAGCTCGGATGTAATAAATTCAAATCTATTTATCCGGTCGCTGTTCACAGATCCGTTCACAAGTACGATATCAGAGTTCCTGATCCGCAGATCGCTGATTTTACCTGTCAGATCGACCTTGTAATCAATATCACCGGTAAATTTTATTCCCGAAAAAAAGGCATTGAAGTAATTTGCGGTGATACTGCCGTAAGCCGACAGATCAACAGTCTTGAAATCTCTCACGGTTCCGGACATGGTAACTATCTTATTTAAACCCTCATAGACAAATATCTTTTCGATCCTGAGCTTTTTGTTCTCGAGATGAATTTCTGCTTCTCCGGATACAACAAGGCTGTCATTCTCTTCATCGTAGTATTTCAGGATATTTTCGTTTATATAGAGGTCTATATAGGGTGCAGATATATTCCCCTTAAGCTTGAGAACAAGATCAGTATTCGTGATCAGGCCTTTTATTCCAAAGAATTTTCCGAGGTCCATATTCTGGCTTTCAAGTTCTCCCGATATTGCTTTGTCTTGAAGGTTAAGTACGGCTTTCCCGGCGATCTGTTTTGCATCGAAGAAAATATCCGATACCGAAATACTGTCCCCGGTCTTTCTGAATCTGAAATTCGCGGGTCTGCTGAGGATATTGCTCTGCCGCGGCATCCAGTTCACAAATGACTCAAGGGTATCTTTTTCCAGATCGAATCTTGCGTCGAGCTGGCCGTAAAAGAGAGAACTCCTGTCGTCCGAGCCTGTTCTTAAAGCTAAATATCTGTCGCTGCCTTTAAGTTCGAAATACAGGCTGTCCTCTTTTTCCAGAAGTTCATGTCCGAATAAGATCCTGTAGAATCCCATCAGATCTTTACCTTTAAGGCTGTATGTATTATCAGAAATATCATACAGTCCGTCGATGACGGATTTATGGCGCGGGTCGGATACCGTACAGGCCAGCTGCCCGTTTTTTATACTCAGGCCGCAGTACATTGTCCCCGCCATACCGCCGCTTTTAAAATCATAAGCGGTCAGCTCTGCTTTTACCGAAGGTAGTTCTCCGATCAGGCCGGATGCGGTTCCTTCAATTATTGTGGACTGGTCTTTCAGATAATCGGAATTTATAAAAGAAAAATTCGAGAAAAGCGCTCCGGTACTTTTAAAATCCAGCCTGTATCCGGGTTTATCAGAATAGACATTTGTAAGTTTTCCGGAAGCTGAGAGTATGTTATTCATCGCTGAAAGAGAACCTTTTTTGAGTATTATTTCTTCATGGGCGTAATGACCCTCAAGATCGATATCTCTTATTATATTGCTTTTATAGGCGAGAGAGCTGACATTGATGCGGTAATTGACGGTAGGATCCTTGAAATCGCCCGCAATATGAAGTGCAAGCGAATTGTCATCGCCGATCAATACATTCTCATAAAAGTTTTTATCAAGACGGGCCATATTTAAAGCTCTTTTTATCTCAGTACCCTTTATGTTTTCAATATCGAAGAAAATATCCCCGCCAGGATAGAGAATGGTGAATATCCTGCCTTTACCGGTGTAAGGTATTCCGTTTAGTTTTCCGTTTATGCTGTTGACGATTACCATACCGTTGTAGTAAGACATGTCGAAATCAGTTCCGGACAGGAACACTTTACCGCTGAAATCAGCATCTAGATCCGACAATTTGAACCGGCCGCTAAGGTTAAGCTGATGATCCCCAGATTTATTTATCTCAAGTTTTGCTCCGCCGGAGTAATTACCTTTCCTGATCTCATAGATCCCGAAAGGCGATTTAAAATCATCCAGCTCTCCGCTTTCGAAATTCACGTCGATATCCGCGGTATAATCAGTGTTGTTTAGAAACCCCTTAAGAAAAATATTTTCTTCTTTAGAATTTATGAATCTGCCGTCGAGACCGAAAGTGATATCGCCGGCTTCAGTATATTGAGCCGAACCGCGCATCCCTGAGATCACTTCCATATTAAGATCGGGAGAATATATAAGATTCATGTCGGATATGGAGATCGCTTTGATGAAGTCGTATTCTTTCAGGAATGACGATACCGTCTTAAAATCCTCGAACCTGAATTCCCAGGGTTTATCGGGTTTAAGTTTTACATCAGGGTCAATGATTATGTCGCAGCCTCTTATATCAACACTTTCCGCTTCGAAGAACCATCCCTTCAGCTTTATCAGGTTAAGAAACGACCCTGAAAGAGAAAAATCAATGTCGAGTCTTTCGATAATTATCTTCGTGTTATCTTTTTCATAGAGTATATTTCTGAATTTGAGCCTTTTGAGAGAAAGGTTTATGTCTTCTATATCGAATTTGTCAGATTTCAACAGGGGGCTTATCTTTTCAACGAGGTTCTTTCTGATGATAGGGGAGATAACGGCTTTCTGAACGAAATTATATGCGGCGTAGAATATAATGACTGAAAGGACTGAGTAATAAAGTATTCTGTTTCGAATCTTCAAGAGCCGGCTCCGAAGTTTTTAACGATAACTCATTTTGCCGTTAGTTCGGAAGCATTACGATCTTATACTCCGCTTTTTAACTTTTCAGCCTTATCTTCCATAATCAGAGCTTCAATTATGTCGCTGATATTACCGTCCATGATCGAATCGAGTTTATAAAGGGTCAGTCCTATACGGTGATCGGTCATNNTGGAGCCTTGAAACAAGGATCTTCATTGCGGAATGTTTGTTTTTCAGCTGGGAGCGCTCGTTCTGACAGGTTACTACAAGGTTTGTCGGCAGGTGTGTTATCCTGATAGCCGAGTCTGTCTTGTTAACATGCTGCCCGCCCGCGCCGGACGAACGGTATGTATCTATTTTAAGATCATTCGGGTCTATCTCGACTTCTTCGACTTCGGTCATCGGAAGAATCGCAACTGAGGCTGCTGAAGTGTGTACTCTTCCCTGAGTTTCCGTCTCAGGGACTCTCTGGACCCTGTGGACTCCCGACTCAAATTTCAATTTTCCGTAAACTTCATCTCCGGACACCTCGACTATGACCTCTTTTATGACATTCGGTCCGGTCTCGTTATAATCGACAGTATTGAAAGTCCAGCCCATTTTTTCGGCGTATCTCTGATACATTCTGTAGAGCTCGCCTGCGAAAAGGCCGGCTTCATCTCCGCCGGTTCCCGCCCTGATCTCAAGATAAATGTTCTTGTCGTCGTTGGGATCTTTAGGAACCAGAAGCAGTTTGATCTCTTCTAAGAGTTTTTCCTGCACAGGCGACAACTCTTCGATCTCGTTCGTTGCCATTTCAGCAAGGTCTTTATCGCCGCTTAAAAGTTCTTTTGCCTGTCTAATGTTGTCATCTATGTTTAACAGTTCAATGAATTTGTTGACGATCGGTTCAAGTTTAGCCCGTTCTTTTCCGATCGAGATCATTTTCTCCCTGTCTTTGTGGATCTCAGGGTCTGCGAGTCTATCCGTAAGGCTGTCGAATTTTTCCCGAATACTTTTAAGTTTTTCGTACATGAGTTATTTCACGCTCAGTTCTTTTGCATATTCTTCGAATTTAAGGTTCAGTTCCTTCTCATCTATCCCGGAAAGCTCGAAATCTCTCATGACGATCGTTCCGTTGATTATCGAAGATGCAATTCTCGACTGAAGTATCCCGAATATAAGGTGAGTATGGAGGTTATCGGCAGTTATTTCGTGTTCAGGCAGATAATCAACGAAGATCAGGTCTGCTGCGGAACCAAGTTTAATCTCGCCGATGGATTTTGAGACGAAGTTATTCGCGAGTTTATAATTGGAGCTTGTCAGGATGCTTGAGATCTCGGCATTGCCGGAAGTGAATCCCTTAAGTTTCTGTCTGAGGATCCTGTGCGCGAATGAAGCTTCAGAAGCTATTGAATGATATATTCCGTCAGAACCGAACCCTATCGGGATGTCCTTCTCGATGAGTGTTTCTATAGGAGCAAAATCCAGTCCCTTGTAGTATGCCGATGAAGGCGTGAGCACAACTCCGGCGCGGGATTCTTTTATGATGTCAATATCTGTCTCGTCTATGTAGTTGGTTGACGCAAGTATCGTCTTGGAATTAAGAAGACCTATATCGAAAAGCCTGTCAATGCAATACTTTTTATCAAAGTTCTTAACTGAGTATTCGTCCTCATTCTCTGTTTCTGACAGATGGATAACTGTTCCTGTCTTTGTTCTGTCGGTGAATTTCGCTATAGACCTCAGAAGCGAATCGGATGCTTCGTTTGCGCTGTAAACACCTATCATTCCTGTGATCAGCGGATTGTTCTTATACTCTTCTACGAATTCTGAATTTAACTTGAACATCCTGTCCGCTTCTTCGTTCCCGGTTCTGTTGCTTATCTCATAACCGATAACTCCTCTCATCGAAAGCTCCTCGAACGCCTCTGCGATATCTGTAAGCGAATCATTAATACAGTTGGGGCTTGAATGAAGATTAAAGATCGTTGTAACTCCGGATTTAATAGAATTTATGATACCTTTTACAGCTGAGTAGTAAACACCGTCCGACGAAAGCTTATTAGCCAGAGGCCACCAGTATTTGTTCATGAAGTCGTTATAATCAGAGACATTTTTAATGTTCATCGGTATGTTCGGGAAAAATCCGCTGTAAAGATGATTATGAAAGTCAACGAAGCCCGGCATAACTATCCTGCCTTTTGCATCTATCTTGTTCGCTTCCCCCGAATATTTCGGAAGCATTTCTTTTTCGGGTCCGAAATCCAAAATCGTGCCCCTTCCGATATACACAGCTCCGTTGCGGATATTTTTCGGCTTGGTTCCGAATGTGAGAATATTTGCGTTCGTGATTAAATAATTTTCCATATAAATAACCTCCTATTATTAAAGAAGTGTCAAAAATATTAAAAAATATTTATATATGCAAGGAATTTCAATTTATTTTTACAGCCGAATAATTATCCTTGACATTTAAAACCGACTTTCTTATATTTTCACGCTTATTAATGCAAAGCTAAGAAAAAAGGCGAAAGGAGATAACATGCCTCATCACAAATCAGCAGCGAAAAGACTAAAAAAATCAAAAGTTGAGAATGCTTATAACAGACATTACAGAACTATGATGAGAACGGCTCTTAAAAAAGTTAAGGCCTCGGCATCGAAAGAGGACGGAGCTAAGAATCTGATCGCAGCTCAGTCGATTTTAGACAAACTTGTCATAAAAGGCATTATCAAAAAGAACAACGCCTCGAACAAAAAATCCAGGCTCTCGAAATTTTTAAATAAAATCGAACAGGAAAAAAAATAATAAAAAAGCAGCCGTGAGCTGCTTTTTTAATTTAATCTATGAGAACTTTAGTTATAGGCGATATTCACGGCTGTTACGACGAACTCAGGCTTCTTCTGGATAAATTCAATCCTGATAAGTCCGACAGGATCTTTTCAGTCGGAGATGTGATCAACAGAGGTCCGGAATCTTATAAATGCATATCCCTGCTTAAAGAACTTAATGTTGTAACTATAATGGGTAACCACGAACACTGGTACCTCAAATGTTATCCTTTCGAAGACAATACAGTGACTTCTTTCAATTTCAGACGCCTTGAAATAGAAGATCATATAGAGTGGATCAGATCATTGCCGTATTTTATAATGGCAGATGACTTTATTATTGTTCACGCAGGTTTCGACCCTGTAATAGCGTTCAAAGACAATACGTACGACATGCTTGTTTCGGTCAGGACTCTTGAGCATACGGGATCACCCTGGTTTGACGGTTATTTCGGATCAAAGCATATCTATTTCGGCCATTGGGCAAAACTCGGTCTGTTCTTCGGAAAGAATGTTACAAATCTTGATACAGGCTGCGTGTACGGGGGAACCCTTTCAGGCTATATAATTGAAGAAAACAGACTTATACAGATACCGGCGAAAAAAACATATCACAATATTTACGATGAGACACTGTAATGAAAACATTGAATGAGAGCAAAAACCCGAGGCTTACGAAACATGTTCAGGCAGCGGGCTGAGCGGGTAAGGTCAGTCCGGAGGACTTGAATATCATCATCGGCGGTTTAAAGTTCCCTATGAACGAAAATGTTCTGATCGGTTTCGAAGGAAGCGATGATGCCGGTGTTTATAAGATAAGCGATGATATTGCTATCGTACAGACCGTGGACTTTATCACTCCGGTAGTTGACGATCCTTATATGTACGGATGTATTGCCGCCGCCAACAGTCTGAGCGATATTTTTGCTATGGGCGCCAGAGTTATGACGGCCATGAACATCGTAGCTTATGATTCCTGCAATGTTTCAAAAGCCATGCTTTCGGAAATATTACAGGGCGGTATCGACAAGGTTAAAGAAGCCGGGGGAGTTATCTTAGGCGGTCATACAATAACGGATATTGAGATGAAATACGGGCTTTCTGTAACTGGTTTAGTTCATCCCGATAAAGCTATAAGGAACAACACGGTTAAAACAGGCGACAAACTGATCCTGACAAAGCCTATTGGAGCTGGGGTGATCACTACTGCATGGAAAGGTGATGCAGCTTCGAAGGAACATATTGATAAAGCAGCTGCATGGATGGCGCAGCTGAATAAAAAAGCGTCTGAAATCGCCGTTTCAGTCGGTGTGAACGCGATGACAGATGTTACAGGGTTCGGTCTATTGGGACACCTGAGCGAGATGTTAAGCGACAGGCATGGTGTTAAGCTTGATTTTTCAGCAATTCCCTTTATGGACGGCGTAAAGATTTATGCTGAACAGATGCTTTTCCCCGGTGGTTCGAATAGGAACGAGAAGTATTTTAAACCCCGTGTGAGGGAGAGCAGAATTAGCAATACAGATATGAAGCTCTTATTCGACGCCCAGACTTCAGGCGGACTTTTAATTTCGGTTGAAAGCAAAAAAGCGGATGATCTTCTTAAAAAGCTTCATGACGCCGGAATAGAGATCGCAGCAATAATCGGCGAATTCAATGACGATAAAGGTTTCATTGCTATAGAATAAACTTAATTAAAATAATTTTATTTTTATTTCGTTTACTTTTAAAAACGGAGCAGAAAATGAAGTATTATAAAATTTTCCTGATGTTATCAGTTCTTATATTCGCAGGTATTATTTATTCTCAACCTCCGCCAGAAGGTATGGACTGCCCGGAAGAAGATTGTATCGAGAATATGGGTGATATGCCGCCGGGACCTCCGGATATGGATGGTCATCCGGGTATGATGAAAGAAAGGAAAATGGAAAGATTGTCGGAAGAAAAGATCGAAAAGATCATGAATTATATTTCTTCAGAGTTTCCGGAATTTCATAAGAAGCTTATTATCTTGAAAGAAGATCACCCGAAAGTTTTTATAAGAACGCTACATAAGCTTAGAAGATTTGCAAGGAACGACAAAAAAGGTACCGAGAGTAAGGAAAAGCTTTTGAAAATTTTTAGCGATGAAATCGAACTTGACCAGCTTGTCGAAAAATATAATTTCGAGAAAAATCCAAAGATCCGCGAAGAGATCAGGAATGAAATGCTGAAGATCATGTCCCTGACCTTTGATAAAAGGGAAGAGATGAAACTCGAGATGATAAAAAATATCGAGAAAAATCTTGAAAAGAAGAAAGCTGAAGCAGCTAAGCGGAAATCAGATAAAGATGATATAATCAAAAAAGATCTGGATAAAATTTTAAGATTCCGCGAAAAAATGGATAGAGAAGACAAAGATAAATAGACAATAACTCTTCCCAAAAGTTGATTTCAGGGCTTACGGTATTTTTGCCTAAAAATCCATATGCTCCACAAAAACAGAACGATGGATTTTTGACGGCAAAAAACACTCACGCCTTATTCTGAAATCACTTTACGGTCAGCTAATATTATCTATTTACTTAAAGCTTTGATTACCTTTACAGCCAGATTTTCATAGATATGATCCTTATCTTCGATAGAATAAGGTTCGCCGATCTCCGCCGAGATCATCATTTCAGTAACCATCGGTATCTGGGCAAGAAGCTCAATGTTTGCTTCCTGAGCATATTTAACAACCTGCGAATCTCCAAAAATAAAATGTTTTTTACTGCACGAATCGCAGAGGAAGTACGACATATTCTCAACTATTCCTATGATAGGAACTTTAACTTTTTCGAACATATCAATAGCTTTTACAACATCAATCAGAGACAGATCCTGAGGTGTCGAAACTGCGATCACGCCGCTGACCTTAAGACTCTGAACGATAGACAGCTGAACATCACCGGTTCCGGGAGGCAGATCAAGGATAAAGTAATCGAGTTCACCCCATTTGGTATCAGAGATCATCTGGACAAGCGCTGTATGGATAAGCGGGCCTCTCCAAATGGTAGCTTTATCAGGTTCGATCAGGTTTCCGATTGAAAGAGTTTTAACTCCGTGCTTTTCGAAAGGTATGATCTTAGAATCTTCTACCGTCACATCCTCGTTTCCTGTCCCGAATATCCTAGGTACGGAAGGACCATAAATATCAGCGTCAAGAAGACCAACTTTGTATCCGAGTTTTGAAATAGCTACGGCTAAATTTGCAGCGATTGTCGATTTTCCGACTCCACCTTTTCCGCTGGCCACAGCGATAATATGCTTAGCTGACGGAAGAAGATTTTTGTATTCAACAGTATTTGTTTTCGGCGCAGGTTTATTTGATGCGCATGAGTTGCAGTCTGACATAGTTAACTCCAGTGAAATTGTTATTTCTTGTTAAGGTTAAATCTGTAAAATGTTCCGCGTGCAAGTGTAGAATGTTTTATTTTATTATCGTTTTCCAAAGTGCTGAGATATTTATTTATTACATTCTCATGAATACCGAGTATATCCGAAAGATCGGAAACAGTACATGGTCTCCGCATAATTGTTTCGAGGATCACAGCTTCTGTGTCTTTTCTGAATGACCCGACTTTTTTTCTTTCTGAAACGGACGATATGATCTCAACATTTTTCATCTTCCATGATCTTATAATCTCATCGAGCTGCTTAAAAGATGCAGGTTTCAGATTTTTAATTACTCCGGGTCTGTCAAGACTGTTAAGCTGAACGAGGTCAGGTTTTATTCTTTTTATTGCTTTTTTTAATTCAGCAAGGTTCTCGTCGTCGTCATTATAACCCGGAAGAATAAAGATTTCAAGCCATATTCTGCCCTTATATTCTTTTCTAAAATCTACTAGTCCCTGAATATATTTCTTCAGACCGATCAGTTTTGAAGGACGGTTTATCTTTACAAAAGATCTTTCGGCTGCCGCATCGAGAGACGGAAGCACAAGATCTGCTTTTAAAATTTCTGATCTTATCTGCTTACCTGAAAGCAGAGTTCCGTTGGTTAATATAGCCAGAGGTATAAGAGGGTACTTATCCTTTATATAACTGATTATTTTACCTGTGCCGGAATGAAGCAAAGGCTCGCCGGAACCTGAAAATGTGATATAATCCGGCGGCTGATTATTTTGAAGAAAATGATCCAGCTCATCCAGAACTTCTTGAGTCGGTACATATTCTTTTCTTTCCATTGTGAGAAGGGTTGTTTTTCCGCATTCGCAGTAAACACAGTTCA
>DMTS01000226.1 GCA_003477045.1 Candidatus Delongbacteria bacterium | reverse complement strand
TATGGAAGGCATAAGCGCGGAAGCTGCATCAATTGCAGGCTATCTCAAGCTCGGAAAACTGATAATGCTTTATGACTCAAATGATATTTCCTTGGACGGATCGACTTCACTGACTTTCCCCGAAGATGTTAAAAAAAGATATGAAAGCTATGGCTGGCATGTAATTACAGTTAAAAACGGAGACACTGATCTTACCGGTATCGACAATGCCATTGCTAAAGCTAAGTTAGTTACAGATAAACCTTCACTGATTATCGTAAAAACCACGATCGGTTTCGGATCGCCTAATAAATGCGGTTCGGAAAAAGCGCATGGAGCACCTTTAGGGGAGAAAGAAACCGAGTTGACAAAAGAATTTTTAGGACTTGATCCGAAGAAAAAATTCTTCGTTGAAAAAACAGTCAAAGATCATTTTGCAAAACTAATTCAGAAAACTGTTGAAAATTATACAGAATGGGAAAAAAAGAAAAAAGCTTATCAGAAAAAATATCCAGAAAAATTCAAACAGCTTGAAGGATTTTTAACTTTTGATCTTCCAAAGAGCTTGGACGAGATCATTCCGAAATTCAATCCGGGAGAGAAACTTGCGACGAGAGTATCCAACCATACGGTGATGTCAGCTGCTGGAGCTAAGATAGAATCTCTCGTCAGCCTTGATGCAGATCTGAGCTGCTCAACAAAAGCTTTTTTCAAAGGTGCGGGATATTTTGATGCGACCGTTCAAACCGGTAGAAATATCAGGGTGGGCGTAAGAGAGCACGCGATGGCGGCCATAGCTAACGGAATTTCTTGCCATGGCGGATTAAGACCGACTACAAGCACTTTTTTCTCATTCGTTGATTATATGAGGCCGTCAATCAGACTGGCTGCGCTCATGGGAATAAATCCGATATTTATATTTACGCATGATTCAGTAGCTGTTGGAGAAGACGGACCCACTCATCAGCCGGTAGAGCAATTGATGTCGGTCAGGATCATTCCGAACCTGAAGGTCATCAGACCAGCCGACGCGAATGAAGTCGCAGAAGCCTGGAAGTATATGCTTGCAGAAAAAAAATCACCTTTTGTTCTCGTACTTTCAAGGCAGGATATTGAAACGCTGGACAGAAAAAGATATTCAGGCGCGGAAGGACTATCAAAAGGTGCTTATATACTTTCTGAAATGAAGAAACCTGAAATTATTTTAATGGCTACAGGTTCAGAAGTAAACCTTTCGCTTCAGGTGCAGGAATTACTGAAGAAAAAAGGCATAAGTTCAAATGTGGTCAGTATGCCCAGTTTTGAAATATTCGAAGAGCAGTCACAACAATATAAAGACAGTTTAATCCCGCCGTCAGTAAAGAACAGAGTTTCCATCGAAGCCGGCTCGACTTTCGGATGGAGCAGATACACAGGTTCAGAGGGATTAAATATCGGCATAGATAAATTCGGATCGTCGGCTCCCGGAAATGTCGTTTTGGATAAATACGGATTCAGCGCGGATCAGATATGCAAAAAAGTGCTGGAATATTTGAATAAATAGGTTTATGATATAAAGAGATTGCACCCGTAGTTCAATTGGATAGAATACAAGACTCCGGATCTTGCGGTTGCCGGTTCGAACCTGGCCGGGTGCACAAATCACCAGATATGACAGAAAATATTCCTTGCTTCTAAGTATTTTCCAACTTAAATTTATTTAGTTATATACGAGTAAGGGGAGTTAGATATGAAGAATTTCAGGTTTTGCACTGTGTTATTGATTTTTATTTTGGGATCAGAAATATTTTCTCAGACTCCTGACATATCTTCGATCCCTGATTCAATAAATGTTACGGCGGTATATGGAACATCCGTTTCTGATTCATTTTACATAGCCAATACCGGCGACGCGAATCTGAATTATAATTTATTCGATTATAACAGCTTGGCTATCGGCCTAGAAATGCTGCATGAAAATGACTTTTCGATTTTTCCGGGTACTGACTATACAAATTCAAACTGGACTTCGTTATCAGGCGGAGCGCAGGTCACCGGAAATAATGTTACAGGAGTCTTGATTTCTCCTCAATTTTCCATATTGGATTGCGAAGGCTTCTATCTCGCATTCGATCAGAATTTCTATTATCAGCCTGGTAGTTATTCGAAAGTCGAGTACAACAATGGTTCAGGCTGGTCTGAGGTTTATTTTCAGAATGCAGACTCGTCCACAGCGCATCAGAAAATTGAACTTCCTTCAGGACCAACAGGACAACTGAGGTTCACCGGATTTACGACAAAAGTTACAGGGAATACGGCATTCTGGTTTATAGAAAACATTGAGGTTGTTGGATCATGGCATTTTTATTATGATTGCTCGTGGCTTACAATTAACAGTCCAATTGAAGGAATCGTAACACCTTTAGACAGTACATTGATCAGATTTACATGTGACGCGTCGGGCCTCCAAACTGGCAGGCACTGGGTTAATATTGTGATCGAATCGGATGATCCGGACGAACCGGAAAAGACAATTACTGTGCATTTTGATATTGTTCTCGGAACACCCACAAATATAAATACCTATATAGAGAACGATCTTTTATATGTAACCTGGGATCAAGCGCCCGGAGCTGATTCATACGATATATATTGGGCAGACGACCCTTATGGACCGTTCACTTATTACGGAAATACAACTTCAAATTTATTCGCAACAAGTACATACTGGGCTAGAAAATTTTATTATGTCGTGGCTAAGAGTGATGAATAAGAAAAACAAAACATTCAAAATAGTTTCGATCCTGACACTTCTTATGTTCCTTAACTCATGCACGCTGATGTCTTTAAAGGAGATTCCTAAGGAAGAAATTAAAGATCAAACGAAAGCAGAAAGTGTTTTTATCATCGTTCATAAGAGCATAAAGTACAGATTAAGTAATCCGTTAATGAACGGAGGAATATCAGGTGATATTGAACTTCAAAGTTCAGAGCTGCAAGGTGCCGAAAAATTTAATCAGGTATTTATTTACTTATCAGATGATTATGAACTGCAAGGATCTAAAATAATTGTCCCGATTGGGTCTGTAACCAAAGTAGAAATATACAAATTAGACGGAATAAAAGCTGTAATTTTTGCCGGAGGAGTAATTCTAATAGTTGTCGGATTAATTTACGCATTCTTCAATTCTGACATGAAAATGAATTCCGGACTCAATTTATAATAAAACCGAAACCAACTATCCCTGCATGACCATACCGCCGCAGACATTGATGACCTGCCCTGTGATGTAATCAGCCATGTCTGAAGCTAAAAAGACTGCGGCTTTTGCCACATCGGCAGGTTTGCCGAGTTCACTTAGCGGTATTAATTTTATAAGGCTTTCTTTAGCCTGATCGGTCATTTTGTCGGTCATTTCAGAGACTATGAAGCCGGGAGCGATGGCATTGACCCTGATGCCTCTTGATCCAAGTTCTTTGGCAGTGGTCTTGGTCATGCCTATAACACCTGCTTTTGAGGCTGAATAGTTGATCTGTCCCGGGTTGCCCATCTCGCCGACTACGGAAGCGATGTTTATGATCTTGCCGTATCTCTGTTTCATCATAGGTCTAGAAACTGCTTTTGTGCAGTTGAAAACACCTTTGAGGTTGATATCAATTACAAGATCCCATTCCTGCTCGGACATTCTCATTATAAGATTATCTCTCGTGATGCCGGCATTATTAACGATTATATCAATTTTTCCGAATTTTTCGATAGTCTGATTTACTAAAATTTCAACATCTTCATATTTCGATACATCAGCTTTTATAGCGAGAGTATCCACATGATATTTTGCTCTGATATCATTCGCGGTTTCTTCAGCTTTG